>JBBFMG010000154.1:0-5492 GCA_037478575.1 Burkholderiales bacterium
GCCTGCCACCTGGCCCGCAGCGCCGCGGCATCCCTGGGCAGGGGATGGCGGTACCAGGTGTGCAAAAACACGCTGTCGTCCTCGCGTCCCGTGAGCACCGCCCAGACTTCCTCGCCGGTGAAGGAAAGCACCGGTGCGAGCAGCCGGGTGAGGGTGTGGGTGATGTGGTAGAGGGCATTCTGGGCGGAACGGCGCGCCCGGGAATTCTGGCCGCTGGTGTAAAGTCGGTCCTTGAGGATGTCGAGATAGAAGCCACCCAGGTCCTCGGAGCAGAAGGTCTGCAGCTTCTGCACCACGTGGTGGAATTCGAACTCTTCGTAGTGCCTTTCCAGCCCCGCCTGCAGGTCGCTGGTCATCACCCAGGCGTAGCGGTCCAGGTCGAACCACTCGTCCACCGGCAGACCGTCGCGCGCGATGTCGAAGTCCGCCAGGTTGGCGAGCAGGAAGCGCAGGGTGTTGCGCAGGCGACGGTAGGCTTCCACCACCCGCTTGAGAATCTCGTCCGAGATGGAGAGCTCGCCGGAATAGTCAGTGGCCGCCACCCACAGGCGAAGGATGTCCGCACCCAGGGTGTCGATCACCTTTTGCGGCGCGACCACGTTGCCGCGGGATTTGCTCATCTTGTGCCCCTGGCCGTCCACGACGAAGCCATGGGTGAGCAAGGCCCGGAAAGGCGCGTGGCCGTCGGTGGCGCAGCCGGTGAGCAGGGAGGACTGGAACCAGCCCCGGTGCTGGTCCGAGCCTTCCAGGTAGAGATCCGCGGGATGGGCAAGCTCCGGCCGCCGCTTGAGCACGCAGGCATGGGTCACACCGGAGTCGAACCACACATCGAGGGTATCCGTCACCTTGTGGTAATGGGCCGCCTCCTCGCCCAGGAGCTCCCGGGGATCAAGGCTGAACCAGGCCTCGATGCCGGCCTGCTCCACGCGGCGCGCAGCCTCCTCGATCAGCTCCCGGGTACGGGGATGCAGCTCACCTGTCTGCCGATGCACGAACAGGGGCAGCGGCACCCCCCAGTTGCGCTGGCGCGACACGCACCAGTCGGGCCGGTTGCGGATCATGGCTTCCAGCCGCGGGCGGCCCCAGGCGGGAAAGAAGCGGGTGTGGGCCACTTCCGCCAAGGCACGGTTGCGCAGGGTCTGGCCGCCCTGCCCTGCACGGTCCATGCCGATGAACCACTGGCGCGTGGCGCGGAAGATGATGGGTGTCTTGTGACGCCAGCAATGGGGATAACTGTGCGTCAGGCTCTGCTGGCACAGGAGCAGCCCGGCACCGGCCAGGGTTTCGGTCACCGTCTTGTTGGCCGCCCACACCGACTGACCGCCCACGAGCGGCGTGTCCGCGAGGAAGCGCCCGTCGTCGCCCACTGGATTGTCCACCGGCAGGCCGTAACGCAGGCCCACCACATAGTCCTCCAGACCATGGCCGGGCGCGGTGTGCACCAGGCCCGTGCCCGCTTCCAGGGTCACGTGCTCGCCCAGGATCAGGGGCACTTCGCGCGCGTAGAAGGGATGGCGGAACAGCACGCCCTCCAGCGCCGCGCCCTTCACGCTCGCCAGCACGTCCCATGCCGCAATGCCGTAACGTGCCATGCAGGCTTCCACCAGATCCCGGGCGATGAGCAGCACGCCTTTGGGCGTCTGCACCAGGTCATAGTAGAAATCCGGGTGGACACTGATGGCCTGGTTGGCCGGCAGGGTCCAGGGCGTGGTGGTCCAGATCACGGCGAAGGTGGCTTCCGGCAGGGTGGCGAGGCCCGCACGCGCCGCCAGCACCGCGGGATCCTTCACCGGAAACGCCACGTCGATGGCGGGCGAGGTCTTGTCCTCGTATTCCACTTCCGCCTCGGCCAGGGCGGAAGCGCAGTCCACGCACCAGTGCACCGGCTTGAGGCCCTGGTAGAGGTAGCCGTTCTCCAGCACCTCGCCCAGCACACGCATGATGTCGGCCTCGAAGCGGTAATCCATGGTGAGATAGGGATGGTCCCAGTCTCCCAGCACGCCGAGGCGGATGAAGTCCTTCTTCTGGCGTTCGATCTGGCTCGCGGCGTAGGCCCGGCACAGTTCCCGGAAGCGCGCCGGGTCGATGTCCTTGCCGTGTTCCTTTTCCACCTGCAGCTCGATGGGCAGGCCATGGCAGTCCCAGCCCGGAACATAGGGCGCATCAAAGCCGGCCAGGGTCTTGCTTTTGACGATGATGTCCTTGAGGACCTTGTTCACCGCATGGCCGATATGGATGTCGCCGTTGGCGTAGGGCGGCCCATCGTGCAGGATGAAGCGCGGGCGACCCTTCGCCGCTGCGCGGATGCGCTGATAGAGGCGGTGCTGCTGCCAACGGGCGAGCATGGCGGGCTCGCGCCGGGCCAGGTCGCCCCGCATGGGGAAGGGAGTGTCCGGAAGATTCAGCGTGTGCTTGTAATCGGCCATAGGGGATCCAGACGCAAAAGACGCAAAGGGCGCAACGGAGGACCGGGCCTATCCTTGCGCGCTTTGCGTCCTTGCGTGAAAAAAACGCTTTGCCTCCGCCACGTCGCGCTCGATCTGGGCGATGAGGGCTTCCAGCGTGGGGTACTTCGCCTCGTCACGCAGCTTGTGCAGGAAATTCACCCGCACGTGGGCGCCGTAGATGCGTTCGTGGAAATCGAAGACATGAACCTCGAGGGTGGGCGCACCGTTGTCCTTGACCGTGGGCCGCACGCCCAGGCTGGCCACGCCGGGCAGGCAGGCCCCGTCGAGACCGCACAATTCTACCGCAAAGATGCCGGTCAACGGCGGCCGGTTGTGCTTCATCTGGATGTTGGCGGTGGGGAAACCCAGCGCCTTGCCCAGCTTGTCGCCATGCACCACGCGGCCGCTGATGCTGTAGGGTCGGCCCAGGAGTTTCGCCGCCCATTCCATGTCGCCTGCGGCCAGCGCCTCGCGCACCGCCGTGGAGGACACGCGCGTGCCGTCCACCCGCACGCTGGGCAGGGTTTCCGCCTCGAAGCCGTAACGCTGTCCCGCGGCGTAAAGCATTGCGAAATCGCCGGCCCGGCGCGCGCCGAAGCGGAAATCGTCGCCCACCAGCACCCATTTCGCATGTACCGTCTCGTGCAGGATGCGGGCAATGAATTCCTCGGCGGTCAGGGCGGCGAAGCGCGCACCGAAGCGGCACAGGTAGACCAGGTCCACCCCCAGCACCTGCATCAGCTCCAGTTTCTCGCGCAGGCTGGTGAGCCGCGCCGGCGCCTGCTCCGGCGTGAAGAATTCCCGCGGATGGGGCTCGAAGGTCATCACCGCGGCAGGCAACCCACGCTGCGCCGCGGCTTCCTTCAGACGCGCCAGCATGGCCTGGTGGCCGCGGTGCACGCCATCGAAATTGCCGATGGTGAGCGCCACGCCTGCGCCCCCGTGGCAGGCCCGCTCGGTCAGTTTCAGCACATTCAGCATAAGCATCCGATTCTAGCCGCGAGCCGCCGCCGTGGTCTATTCGGCGGCGCGCCGCACGAAGTCCTTGAGCCGCATGCCCAAGGCGAACAGCACGCCAAAATAGGCGCCGGCGCCGGCCACCACCAGCGCCGCAAGATGGGCCACCCGCTGCCAGGCGGGGGCGGCGAGCCAGTCCGCCGCCGGTCCCGTGAGCCCCGCCAGCACGCCGCCCATGACCGCCACAGCCAGAAGCACTCGCGCCAGGAAAACACCCCAGCCGGGCTGGGGCCGGTAGATTTGCGCCCGCCGCAGATGGTGGTACAGCAGTCCCGCATTGATGCAGGCACCGAGACCGATGGCCAGGGCCAGGCCGGCATGTTTGAGGGGGCCGATGAAGGCCAAGTTCATGGCCTGGGTGGCAAGCAGGGTGAACACGGCGATCTTCACCGGCGTCCGGATGTTCTGGCGGGCATAGAAACCGGGCGCCAGCACCTTGACCATGATGAGACCGAGCAGCCCCAGGCTGTAGGCCACCAGGGCCTCGCGCGTCATCCACACGTCGTGCGCGGAAAACTCGCCGTAATGGAACAGGGTGGTGATCAGGGGCACGGCCAGGATGGCCAGGGCCAGGGCCGCAGGCAGGGCGAGCAGCAGGGTGAGCCGCAAGCCCCAGTCCAGGAGCCTGGCGTATTCCTCATGGGAGGCGGTGGCGTGGTGACGCGACAGGCTGGGCAAAAGAATGGTGCCCAGGGCCACCCCCAGCATGCCGGTGGGGAATTCCATCAGCCGGTCGGCATAGTAGAGCCAGGAAACGCTGCCGGTCGCCAGGAACGAGGCAAAGATGGTGTTGATGAGCAAGGACAGCTGGGCGATGGACACGCCGAACACCGCCGGGCCCATGAGCCTGAGGATGCGCCACACGCCCTCGTCCCGGAAATCCAGCCGGGGCCGCGGCAAGAGCTTGAGCCGTGCCAGATGGGGCAACTGGAAGGCGAGCTGCAGCACACCGCCCAGGAACACGCCCCAGGCGAGGGCCAGCACCGGTGGATCCAGATGGGGAGCGAGCCACAGGGCGCCCGCGATCATAGCCAAGTTGAGCAGGACCGGGGTGAAGGCGGGCACGGAAAAGCGGCTGTAGGTATTGAGAATGCCCCCCGCCAGGGCCACCAGGGAAATGAACAGGATATAGGGGAAGGTGATGCGCAGCATGGCCACGGTGAGGGCGAACTTGTCCGGTTCATCCCGGAAGCCCGGTGCGCTCACGTACACCACCCAGGGCGCGGCCAGCACACCCAGCACGGTGACGAGGAACAGGACCAGCATGAGCATGCCGGCCACGTGATCCACCAGGAGCCGCGTCTGCTCCGGGGTGCGGCTGGCACGGTATTCACCCAGGATGGGCACGAAGGCCTGGGAAAAGGCCCCTTCCGCGAATAGCCTCCGCAACAGGTTGGGAATCCTGAAGGCCACGAAGAAGGCGTCCGTCATCAAGCCGGCGCCGAAGGCACGCGCGATCACCACATCGCGCAGGAAGCCCAGGATGCGCGACAGCAGGGTCATGGAACCCACGGCGGCCAGGGCTTTGAGCAGATTCATGGACGGGCGGCGGAAAAAAGTCGGTATGGTAGCCCCTTTGCCCCGCCGCGGCGAGGCGCAAGCCCTTGCCGGCATTGCAAATCGTGCCGGGCTCCCGTAAAATCGTCGCCTTTTCCAGTTCGCATCTTCAGGAGTTCACATGGCCAACTCAGCACAAGCCCGCAAGCGCGCGCGCCAGTCGGAGAAAGCCCGCATGCACAATGCGAGCCTGCGCTCGAGCCTGCGCACCGCCATCAAGAAGGTCCGCAAGGCCATCGCCGCCGGCGACAAGGCCGCCGCCCAGGAAGTCTTCCGGGAGGCCCAGCGCGTAATCGACCGCATCGCCGACAAGAAGATCGTGCACAAGAACAAGGCCGCCCGCGACAAAAGCCGCCTGTCGGCTGCCATCAAGGCCATGGCCTGAGCGAGTCCATATCGAGTAGGGGACGGGGTCACCCCCGTCGCCCTCTCACACCACCGGACGTGCGGTTCCGCATCCGGCGGTTCATT
>JBBFMG010000155.1:0-5486 GCA_037478575.1 Burkholderiales bacterium
CGGGCAATTCCCGGCGCGCCTTGGCACTGTCGTCGGCGAAGTCGCCGAATTCGAAGCCGGGATATTTCTGTGCCAGCGGATTGCGGTTGCGCTCGTACTGGACCACCGCGAGGAGACGGTTGCCGCTCGCCGGGGCGCCGTAGAGATAGCTGCCGCGCACATCCACGCTCATGGCGTCGGTGACTGTCTGGGGGGCGTCCAGATCCAGTTTCATGCGTTCCGGCAGGAACTCCTCCACGCCGAAGCGGAAGACCGTGGCAGGCACCTTGTCCGCCGGATCGGCGCGCAACTCCAGCGTCCAGAAGCCGGTGGGTGCGTCGGCAGGCAAATCGATGCGGCGCAGGTAATAGCCGGGAAAGCGCCGGTCCGGCTGCCAGGTGGCCCTGAACTGGGTGCGTCCGTCTGGGCGCTTGAGGATGGCCTGCACCGGTGTGGCAGGCACCGGATGGCCATCCGCGTCACGCGCCAGCACCGATATCTGGAAGCTTTCGCCCGGGCGATACAGATTGCGGCCGGCATAGGCAAACAAGCGCACCGGCTTGTAGGGGGCGCCGGTCACGTCGTATTCGGACAGGTCCAGCGCCGGCTCCCGAAGGGCGATCATGGACACCTGCCTGCCCTTGCGTGCCAGGAGCACCCGTGCCCCCTGGGGACGCTCGGCGAAGCTCGCCCGGCCATCACCGTCGGTCTCGGCGCGGGCCAGGGTTTTCCCGGTGCTGTCCAGCCAGGACACTTCCACGCCGCGCATGCCCCGGCCGTCCGTCAGGGAACTGACGAAGGCTTCCGCGCCCTTGTCGTACAGGCGCGCGTGCAGGCCCATGTCGCTAACGTAGAAATAGGTGACCTGGAAATCGCCGCGAAAGCGTCCCGGCTGGCTCATGATGGCCACGTAGATGCCGGGCTCCTGCAACGCCTTGATGTGCTCCACCGGCAGATAGGTGACGCTGCGCTTGTTCTTCTGCTGTTCGGTGAGGAAGCGGCCGATATAGACGCTGTCGGCCAGCTTGTGCAGCCGATCCAGATCCCAGATGGACACCGCGCCACGCAGGGCGCCCAGCCGGTCATGGGTTGTATAGTCCTCCGCCTCGTCGCCGGAGGCGTCGGTTTCATCGCCGGGGGGACTCGCGTCCTGCTTCCGGGGTGCGGCGGCAATCACCTGATCGAGAAAATTGGGCAACTGGTCGTCCCGCACCCGCATGAACTGCACGTCCACTTCGGGCACGTTGACGGTGACGATTGGCAGGCCGCCGTTCTGTTTGGCCGGCAGCACCATGCCCCGGCTGGCGAAATAGTAGGCCGGCGCCACCGCCGCGGTCAGGATCGAGTAGCGGGCTTCGGCACCGAGCAGGGTGCCGTCCCGGGCGGGGAGCTTCCCATCGACACGCACCACGTAGCGCGTCTGCGGCTTGATGTGGGGGAAGAACAGCAGGCGTGGATTGTCGCCCACCACCCAGGCGCCGGACACGGCCCGGCCACCCTCGGTGCGGGTAGCTTCTGGGCTAGTGCTCACCCAGGAGGCGCCGACCTTCGGCCTGGGGCCTTCTTCCTCCCCTTCATCCTCGTTCGCACTCGCCGCTACACCCGGGCTCGGCGGCATTTCGTACACCTGGATGTATTTGTCGTAGTGGATGCCGGGGTCCAGGGGGCGAGTGAAGGTCAACGCCAACGCGGGCGCCCCGTCGAAGCTTCGGTCGCCTGCCTCGGCCAGGGTGAAGGGCTCGTGGGAGTCGGGGGTCTGTGGTTGCGGACGGTGGGGCAGCCACCAGTAGGCAATGGCGGCGGCAAGGGCGAGGGCGACGCCGAGGAAGCCCAGGTGTTTTTTGTTCATGTCCGGTCCAGATTCGGAAAGCATGCCGTTGGCATTGCATTCTATTGGACGGGGGTATCCGGGTGTCAAGTTGCGGGGGCAGCGGGGATGCAACCGGCAGAGCAGAAAAGGGCGGGCCTGCACGGCCCGCAGGCGTGGGAGTTCACTGGAGCCGAAACGGGCGGCCCGCCGGGCGCGGCAGAGGTGGGTCGCGGCGGTGCGGTTCGGCGGCCTGCTCAGGCCTGGGCCACCTGGTCTGCCCAGAGCAGCGCCTGGGCCTGGGCTGCGTTGAGTTCCCGGGCGTCGATGCCGCACACTGCCGCGTAGGTCTCCAAAATGTGTTCCTCGCCTTCCTCGCTGGCGAGCACCAGTTCCAGATAGGGGGCGTAGGGTCCTTCGCGCTTGAGCAGGGCCTGGACGATTTCAACAGGCAGCTTGAGTCCCGCCAGGGCCTGGTCCATGGGCAGATTGAGCAGGGCATCCAGCAGGGAGAACATGCCGACGATGAACAGGCCGCCTTGCGCCTCGGCCGGCACCCGGTTCTGCCCCAGCAGTTCCGCGAAGCGCCCGCGCACCAGCGCCGTGCGCAGAAGGCCGAGACTGCGGAAGTCGGGTTCGCCGCTGGCGAACAGGAGCAACGTGAGCCAGCGGTAGAGCTGGTCGTAGCCCAGCACCATGAGGGCATGGCCCAGGGAGCGCACGGGCTGCATGAGGCCGTTGGCCGCCGAGTTGATGTAGCGCAGCAGCCGGTAGGAGAGGGCGGGGTCGCGCTTGAACACGGCCTCCAGTTCCCCGATCTCGGCACGGTTGAGGGTGAGGTTGAGCAGTTCCATGATGCGCAGGCGCTGGGCATCGAGGCGGCCGCCCCGGCTGGGCTTCAGGCGCGTGAAGGAATAGCCCTGGAAGGCCTTGAAGCCCAGTTTGCGGCAGACGTCGAACAGCTCCTCCGCGTCCACCTGGGTGGCCACCAGGCGGGCGCTGCTTTGCTTCAGCGCCGCCACGGCGAATTCGCCCAGGGCGATGGCATCGCGCCCGTGGGCATCGACGCGCAGGAAATCGGCGAGCTCCAGCAGGGGGTGGGCAGCCGCGTCCAGGTCCACCTCGTCCAGGGCGATGGCATAGCCCATGCGCTTGAGTTCGGCGAGCCGGGCAGTGAGGGCCGTAGGGTCGCCCTCCGGACGCAGCGCCAGGACCAGGCCTTCGCCTGCCAGGCGCTCCAGGAAGCCGCTGTCCAGCGTGTGCACGGTCAGGGGCACGAAGATCAGACGCCCGCCACGCAGGGCGTGGATGTCCAGGTCCAGCAGGCTGGCGAGCAGCATCTCGTCCATCATCTGCATCAGGGTGGGACCCGGCGGGCTGTCGGGCGGCGGGCTTTTCTTCAGGCGCAGTTCGTAGCCCAGCACGCGGCCGTCGGCCTCCAGCACCGGCTGGCGGCCCAGGAAGCGTTGCAAAAGCTCCGAGACCTGGGTGCGTCGCCCATGGGTTTCGATGGGCAGCACATCGCTCACCACCGACTCGGCCGCGGTGGTGTCCACCGCCTGTCCCACGGTTGCCGCGACGCGGGGAGGTTGGTCCAGGAGGGGCACCAGTTCGTCGATGGGGGGCGGCTCCGCCGGCGCGGAGGCGGAGGCTGTGTCGGGTTGCCGGTCGCCGCCGAACAGCTTGAGATATTTGCGCAGCATGGGATCCCGGAGGTGAAGGCAAGACTGTGTCTGCCCCCAATAACGGCGGTGGATGCCGGAAGCTTGAGCCGGCCGCGCATGACCGAAAAGTCACAGGACAGGCGCTATAATCCCAAGCTTTTGCGAGGACAGTGCCATGTACGGATTGAGTGTGACGGTGGACATGCCCTTCGACGCCGCGGTGGCGCGCGTGACGGAGGAACTCAAGAAGGAAGGCTTCGGGGTGCTCACGGACATCGACGTGCAGGCCACCCTCAAGGCCAAGCTGGGGGTGGAGCGGCTGCCCTACCGCATTCTGGGTGCCTGTAATCCGGTGCTCGCCAACAAGGCCATCGACCTCGAGCCCGACATCGGCCTGCTGCTGCCCTGCAACGTGGTGGTGCGCCAGGAGCCGGATGGCAAGGTTACCATCCTCCTTCTCGATCCCAACCTGATGGTGGAACTGGTGAGCAACAAGGCCGTATGCGAGGTGGCCCAGGAAGCCCGCGCGCGGCTGGACCGGGTCAAGGCCGCCCTGACCGCCTGACCCTCCTCCGGCTATCCCGGCGGGCTGGCCGCGGGTTATCATCGGCCATGGCCGCCCGCTTCGTGTTCGATGCCAGCGCCGAGACCTTCCCCACCCTGGTGCTGGAGAATTCCGGGCGCGGCCTGGTGGTGGTGCTGTTCTGGTCACCCCGGGCCGCGCCCTCGATGATGCTCATGCCGCGCCTTTTGCACCTGGCCGAAGATTTTGGAGGGCGTTTTCTGCTGGTGCGGGTCAACGTGGACGAACTGGCGCGCCTGGCCCGCGACTGGGGCGTGGCCAGCGTGCCCACGGTGAAGTTCTTCCGGCATGGCCAGGTTGTCCACACCATCCATGGGGCCGAGTCGGAAGCCAGCCTGCGCGCCGCGCTGGAGCAGTATCTGCCCCGCCCGCCGGACCCGCTGCGGGTCGAGGCGCGGCGGCTGTTCCAGGCCGGGCAGGCGGAGGCCGCCTATGCCCGCTTGGCCCAGGCCGCCTTGGACGACCCGGACAATCCCCTCCTGCCCCTGGAGCTCGCCCGCCTCATGGTGCAAAACGGCGAGCACGCGCGCGCCCATGCCCTGCTCGCCAACCTGCCCGAGCCTGCCGCCAGTCACCCGGAGATCCAGCGGCTGTTCGTGCATCTGGGCCTCATCATTGCCGCCGAAGAGGCACCCGAGTTTGCTGCCCTGGACGCCCAGCTTGCCGCCCATCCCGACGATTGCGAGGCCCGCTTCGCCCGCGCCGCGCGCCGGCTGGTGGCCGATGACTTCACCGGCGCGGCCGAGGACCTCCTGGCCATCCTCGCCCTTGAGCCCGCGTGGCGGCAGGGCCGGGCGCACCGCGCGCTTCTTGCCGTGCTGGAGCTTTCGGCGTTTCCACCGGAGGACGCGGCAGCGTGCCGGCGGCGTCTGGCCGAGCTTTTGCATCGCTGAAGTCCCCTAACCAAAAATTCACGCGCCGGCCGCCCCCCGGGGGTGCGTGGCCAAGGGTCTGACGCGACAACAGTTTTGCGCCCGGCCTGGCGCGGGCCCGGGCGTGCATGGGTCTATAATGGCCCCTTGCGCCTAAAGCATGGCCATGACGGGACGATGACAAAGCTGCCCGTCCGCGCCGGCGGTGGGGCCGAGACCTGAGCGCGATGGATCCCAACATCGTTTTCACCAAGACGTCCAAGGGCGCCCTGGAGGCGGCCGGCAAGACCCGTCTGCTCAACCGCGAGCAGGCGCGTGTGCTCGCCCTGGTGGATGGCCGCTCCAGCCTGGCCCAGATGCTGGAGCGCGCCGGGCGTCTGTCCCAGGCGCGCCTGGAGCGCGTGCTGACGACCCTGGAAGCCGAGGGCTTCGTGCGCAGCGTGCGCGCCGCCCCCCACACGGTGCTGGCCGACGAGCTGGGCTTTTCCTCCACCATCATCGTCGATGAGGCGAACACCCAGGCCTTCATCGAAGCCCAGCGGGAACTGGAGCGGCGCGCGCGCCAGGAGGCCCAGCGTGCC
>JBBFMG010000156.1:0-5384 GCA_037478575.1 Burkholderiales bacterium
AGCCGTCATCGAAGGTGATCACTGCCGTGCGGCCGGTGAAGCGTTCCGGCTGGCTTACCAGCTCGCTGACGGTCGGGGTGGTGTAGCCGGCCTGCCTGAGGAAATCGAGCTGGGCGCAAAAGCGCCTGAGCGAAACCGCCCAGGGCCAGGCGGGCGTACCGGCACCCGGGGTGACTGCGTGATACATGAGGATCACGGGCGGGTGACCGCCTTGTCGCGTGTGGAGCCAGCGGGAGACGCGGTCAATCATGGTGCGGCTCCGGAGGGGTAGAGTTTAACTCTTCGGCCAACACCTGAAGGTAGGCGTGGCCCCATTTGAGGTCCGGTTCAACGTGGTTGCCTTCAGCCCATTCATTCCACGACTTAAGAAAGATGATCTGCTCTTCACCCTGTAAGTCTCTTTGGACCTTGGCGACGGCCTTCTTGACCTGCGCGCGAAACAACTCTGGCGTCGATCCATGCAGAACGAGGCCGTTCAGACCGGAGCGAGGCGTGTTGTCCCAGTTTGGAATGATGCAGGGGAACTCCTTGTATGAGGTCGATTCGGTGCGGATGCTTTGCAGGTGAACTTTTTTGTAATCAAGTATGGTGAGTCTGCACCTGTGAAGCTTGGATTTAATTTTGAGGGCAGCGTACCGCCAAGGAACAGTCCCGGTTTTCGGGGCAAGTTTCTGCAAGATGGCGGCATCGAAGCCGGCCGGTTCCGGTAAAAACCGGTCGTTGTGTTTGACACCCACTAGATATAAGCCATCCAGACCTGCGTCTCTTGCCATTGCCTTCCAGCGCCGACAAAACTGTTTTGGGTCGGGCAACTCCAGGGGCTTATACACCACCATTAGGGGCAGATCATTTACCTTAAGGTAGCGCCGATCTCGGAAAAACGGGAGCAGGCGTTCAAAATGCCTTTCGTCGTCACCTGGCGGGTATGTTTGCTCCATCAGGATTCTCCGGGGCTCCCCATGCCAAATGCCGGTCCAGGATTCGTTGGCCCAGCAAACGCAGAAAGGGAAGTCTGGTTCTCCAGAAAGCAGAACTTCGTCAAGAGGTCTTTGTAGAAGTTCTCGTCCGCCAAACCAATAGTGGTAATAGCAAAACCCTTCCACACCGTAGCGTGCAGCCAATTCGGCCTGCTGCGCTCGTGTCTCTGGCAATCGGAGATCATAGAAGCCCAGGTCCGCTGGCATATGGGGCTGATAGTGCCCACGGAACAGGGGCCGGGCGCGTGCCGCGTTTGTCCACTCCGTAAAGCCGGGAGACCACCATGCGTCGTTTTCCGGGATGGGGTGGAATTGGGGCAAATAGAAAGCAATTACCCGGGCGTTTCTGCGCGTCACTCGCGGGTCTCCTTAAGTGATAACGTCTTTAGGCCGATTAGCGCACGCCAACGGTTGATCTCTTGCTCCAAACCGCGGGGTGGGGCAAGTAAAACCGTTGCAGCATAGCAGGCAAGGCCTGCTCCACCAACCAGGGCAAGACGCAGGAGTGAGTTCACGACGCCGGCTTCGTCGATTCCTTCTTTTACAAGTAACAGAACGACACACTCTGCCAACAGTGGAACTGTTAATCCTCTCAACGCAGCCCAGGTGGAGCGCCAGGACAGCCTGAGAATTCGCAATGCCAGCTGGGTCAGCAAAAAAGCCATGAACAGGCTGGATATGGCAGTTACTATGGCAACGGCATTGATGCCGTATGGGACGGCGAAATAGGTGCCGAAGGCCAGCATTGCCCAGACCTGGAGCTGATAGACGCTTTCCTTCCCCAGGTGCGCATGGGCCGCTACAGCGGCACCGGCGGCATAACCGAAACCTGCGAAAATACCGCCCAACATCAGGATGCTCAGAGGAAGAGCCGACTCCAGCCAGTTGACACCATAAAGCGCCACGATGAAGTCCTGGCTTGTGAGAGCTATGGCAACCTGAATGGGTGCCAAATAAAAGCTCAGCAACGTGGCGGTGCGCAGGAAGAGATACTGGCTGAGTGCCATATCATCCTGCACCTGCGACATGGCGCGGAAAACGGTTTGGTAGGTGGAACCTCCCAACAGACGCAGGGGCATGTCGGAAAGACTGTCCGCCTTGTTGTACAGGCCCACCGCGGCCGGCCCCAGGGTCTTGGTGATGAGGAAGTTGGGTGTCTGGGCGCGGAAATACACCAGCAGTTCGTTGAGAACGTTCTTCGCGCCGTAGGCGCCGAGCCGGCGTGCGCTTTCCCCATCGTAGCGGGGAATCGGCCGCCAGGGGGCGCGCCAGGAAAGCAGCAGGGCCGAGAGTACCGCGCCGGCCAGCCCCGAAAGCACCAGGCTCCAGACACCCCACCCCATCCAGGCCCAGAGGATGCTCAAGGCTCCGGCGAAGCTCATGCTCACCAGGCCGATCACCGCCGTTTCCTTGAAGCGCATCGCGCGGCGCAGCCGCACGCCGGGATTGGCGCTAAATGGCCGGATGAGGAACGACAGCGCGGATACCCGAAGCAGCGGTTCGTAAATGGGCTGGCCAAACCAGCGGGCGAACCATGGCGCGATCAGGAAAAAGCCGGCGTAGATCACGAGGCCCATGGCGAGCTGCACCGCGAACATGGTCTGGTAGTCCCGTTCGCTCACTTCCCTCGCCTGGACGGTGGCTTCGCCCATGCCGCCGCTGGCGATCATGCCCACGAAACCGGTGAAGATCTGCACCGTGACCAGCAGGCCGAAATCTTCCGGGACCAAAAGGCGCGCCAGCACCACGCCGAAGACGAACTGGAGCGCCTGGCCGCTCACCCCGCCCATGAACAGCCATTTGGTGCCGTGCCGGATGCGTTCGCCGAGGGTCATGGTGGGAGTTTCGAGATGTAGGCCATCCAAGAGGGGAGCGGCAATGCGTGGGACATGGTAGCAAAAGCCATGCCGTTTGCATCCACGGCCGCGGGCGTTGCTTTCAACGGCCCGCCCCAACGGGCCCTGTAGCAAAACGCTTGCCTTGAGATGGGCCTGCCACGGGTGCCCGTGCCACTCCCGCAGTCTTTCCTCCGGCAGGCCATCCGTCAAGCCTGTCGAGCTTTTGGCAACGGTCGGGCATCCTTGCCGACACCGACCCGCCCTTTGGCGAAGGCTGGTCGGCAGTGTCGCTGGAGCGCGCGACTCCCCGGCGGGCGAGGGCGCCATGGCGAAATCCAAAGAGCAAAAGGTCATGGCCGGCCACCGGGAAATCACGCAAACTTCCACGGCATGGGGCTTTCCCTTTTGCGCGCCTTGTTTCCCCTGGCGGCGTTCCTTGCGCTTTTGCCGGCGTCCGCGCCGGCGGCGGTGTTCGCGGCCAGTCCCGAGGATTATCTGGCCAGGCTGCGCGACCTCGCGCCCGGTGACACCCTGCGCCTCGCGCCCGGTGTCTATGGGGCGGGGCTGCCCATCCACGGCCTGATGGGGCGGGTGGATGCGCCCATCGTCATCGAAGGGCCGCCGGCGGGCACCCCGGCGGTGTTCGTGGCCCGGCCGGGGCACAACACGGTAAGCATCGTCGATGCCGCCCACGTGACGGTGCGCAACCTGGTGCTGGAGGGGCGTGGCCTGCCGGTGGATGGCGTGAAGTGCGAGGGCCACGCGCGCTTCGCCCATCACATCACCCTGGAGCAGCTGGTCATCCGCGGCCACGGCGCCACCCAGCAGACCGTGGGGATTTCCACCAAGTGCCCGGCCTGGAACTGGGTCATCCGCGGCAACGTGATCGAGGGGGCGGGCACGGGGATTTATCTGGGCAACTCGGACGGCCGGGCGCCCTTCGTGGCGGGGCTGATCGAGGACAATCTCGTGCGCGACAGCGTGGGCTACAACCTGCAGATCAAGCACCAGCTCGCGCGTCCGCTGCTTCCCGGGCTGCCACTAGCGCCTGCCGTCACCGTGATCCGCCACAACCGTTTCGTGAAGCTCGCGCCGCCCCGTGCCGACAGCCTGCCCCGGCCCAGCGTGCTTCTGGGACATTTCCCGAAGACGGGAGCCGGGGCTCAGGACCGCTATCTCGTGCACCACAACGTGTTCCACGGCAACCCCATGCCGGGCGAAGCCCTGTTCCAGGGGGAGGGCAACATCGTGCTCGCATGCAATGTCTTCCTGGCGCCCCAAGGCGATGCCATTCGCATCCAGCCCCACAACGATATTCCGCGGGAGGTGACCATCACCCGCAACGTGGTGCTGGCGGCGGGCACAGGGGTGAGTCTGCGCCTTGGGCCGGACTCCGAGGCCCATGTGCAGCGGGTGATGCACAACCTCATCCACGCCCGCGAGCCGGTGGCGGGTGTGCACGGGCCGAACGTGACGGGCCCGCCGGAGGCGGCCGGCTTCGACCCGGCGGCCGACCCCGCTTGGCTCCTGGAGCGTTTTGTGGCGTGCACGCCACCGGCGGAAATGGGCGATGAGCTGCTAAGGTAAGGGTTCCGGATCCGCACCGTCGCCCATGAGCCCTTACCCCCGCCGCCTGCTGTTCTGGGCCGCGCTGGCCTACAGCGCCTTCGTCATCTACGGCAGCCTGGTGCCGCTGGACTTCCGGCCCCTGCCGCCGGAGGAGGCGCTGGCGCGCTTCCGGGCCATCCCCTACCTGCAATTGGGCATCGGGTCGCGGGCCGACTGGGTGGCCAACATCCTGCTGTTCCTTCCCCTGGCCTTCCTCTGGCTGGGGGTGCTGTGGCATCGCTGGCATTGGGGCTGGCGGCTCGCGGCTTCCCTGACGGTGCTGGCGGGGGCGGTGCTGTTTTCTCTCGCGCTCGAGTTCACCCAGCTGTTCTTCCCGCCGCGCACCGTTTCCCTGAACGATGTGTTGGCGGAGACCCTGGGCGCGCTGGCGGGGGTGGCGCTTTGGTGGATGACGGGCCCGCGCCTCGTGGGCTGGGTGCAGAGCTGGCGCGAAGCGCACGGTCCCCTGGCGCGCCAGGAGCGCCTGCTCGCCCTGTGGCTTGCCGGCCTGTTCCTCTACAACGTGCTGCCCCTGGATCTCACCATCAGTCCGGTGGAGGTCTATCACAAGTTCCGCGAGGGGCGGGTGGTGCTGGTGCCCTTTACCGGCCTGCCCCGGGATCCGGTGGAGGCGTTCTACCAGCTGCTGGCGGATGTGGCGGTGTGGATCCCCGCAGCCCGGCTGTGGCGCCGCGCAGGCGCTGGCTTCCTGCGGACGGTGGCCAATACGGTGCTGGCCGCCGCCCTGCTCGAGTTCCTGCAGCTTTGGGTATTCAGCCGGGTGACGGACGTGACCGACGTGTTCACCGCTGCCCTGGGAGGCCTGCTGGGGGCGGGACTGGCGCGCCGGTCCGGCTGGACCCTGCGGCCCGTGACCGCGGCCGGCCTGCTCGCCCTGTGGGCGGTGGTGCTGGCGCTGGTGTTCTGGTATCCCTTCGACTTCCGCAGCGATGGCGCGTTT
>JBBFMG010000157.1:0-5319 GCA_037478575.1 Burkholderiales bacterium
CAGCCGGTCCTGAGCAAGGCCGTATCCACCCCGGGGGGCGCCCAGCCGAGGCCCAAGGTCCAGCACAGGGCCACGGCCGAGCGCCAGGGCTCCCGCCCCGCCCGCTCTCCGCCCGGCAGGCGGAAGGATCGCAGGCTGGCCACGCGGCGCCACCGGCCCGGGCGGCCCAGCAGCGCCTCGCCGCCCCAGAGACTGCCGTCCTCTCCCAGTCCCACCCCGTCCCAGGTAAAGACGAGCCACCGTTCCACTCCCGGCCACTCCCCGGCCAGTGCCGAGGCATGGGCATGGTGGTGGAAGACGGACACTTCGGGTAGCTCCCTGGCCCGGGCCCAGCGACTGCTGCCATAGTCCGGATGGGCGTCGCGCACCACCCGCAGCGCCTGCACCCGGTAGAGCGCCTGCAGATCCTCGATCACCTGGGCAAACACTTCGCGGCTGCGGGGCGCGTCCAAATCGCCAATGTGGGGCGAGATCACCACACGCCGCTCCCAGGCCAGGGCAATGGTGTTCTTCATGTGCCCGCCCACCGCCAGCGTGGGCACGGCAAGCGGCCACGGCAGCGTCCGCTCCACGGGCGCCGCCCCGCGCCCCAGGCGCAACGGCCGGGGACGGCCGGCAATGAAGCGGCGCACCGTGTCGTCCGCGGGACGCAAAATGGGCCGGTCGTGATGGAGGCAGGCATCCACCACCCCGCTAAGCCGCGTTTCCACCGCCGCCGCATCGGTCAGCACCGGCTCCCCACTCACATTGGCGGAGGTGGCCACCAGGGGCCCGCCGAAGTCGGACAGCAGCAGGTGATGCAGGGGACTGTAGGGCAGAAAGGCGCCCACTTCCGCCAGTCCTGGGGCCACCGCAGGCGCGAGCCCGCACCGCGGGGAGCGGGCAAGCAGCAGGATGGGCCGCTCGGGCCCGCGCAGCTCCCGCTCTTCGGCGGCATCCAGCTTTAGATGGCGGCGCAGGGTGGCAAGACCGTCCTCCCAGGGAAACATCACGGCAAGGGGTTTGGCCGGACGCGCCTTGCGCGCCCGCAGGCGACGCACCGCGGCCTCGTCCTCCGCCGCCACCAGCAGGTGATAGCCCCCGACCCCTTTCACGGCCACGATGCCCCCCTGGCGCAAAAGCGTCACGCACGCCGCCAGCGCGGCCTCGTTGCCCGTGATTCGCCGCCCGTCCTGCACGAAAGTCAGTTGCGGCCCGCAGACCGGACAGGCCAGGGGCTCGGCATGGAAGCGCCGGTCCGCCGGGTTTTCGTATTCGGCCCGGCAGGCGGGACACAGGGGGAAACCGGCCATGGCGGTGCGTGCCCGGTCGTAGGGCAGCCCCGCGATCAGGGTGTAGCGCGGCCCACACTGGGTGCAGTTGATGAAGGGATAGCGGTAGCGCCGGTTGGCGGGATCCATCAGCTCCCGCAGGCAGTCGTCGCAGCAGAACTGGTCCGCAGGCAGGTGGATGTCCGGCGTGGCATCGCCGCTTTCCAGGATGGAGAAGTCCCGCCAGCCGCGTGGTGCCACGGGTTCGCTGGCCAGCAGCACCGGGCGCGCCAGGGGCGGAGCCTGGGCCAGCAGGGCCTGGGCAAAGGTTTCCAGGGCCTCCTCTCGCCCCTCCGCCTCGATGCTCACCTGGCCGCCGAGATTGCGCACCGTGCCGGTGAGCCCCAGGCTTGCCGCGAGGCGGAACACGAAGGGGCGGAAACCCACGCCCTGCACGCGGCCGCCGAGGAGGAAACGACGGGCGGTCAGGCGGGAACCCACATCGGCGGCAGCGGTCATGGGGTCACCTTAGCGGCGCGCATATTAAAATTCAACCGGTTTCCAAGGGGCGAACATCATGAGCAAGGCCTTCACGAAGGAACAGGACGACGAGCTCGAAGAGGAACTCGAGGAAGAGGAACGGGCCCTGCCCAAGGGCACCAAAAACTACATCACCCCCGCCGGCTATGCCCGGCTGCAGGCGGAACTGGAACACCTGCTCTCGGTAGAGCGGCCGGAAGTGGTCAAGGTGGTGTCCTGGGCAGCAGGTCTCGGAGACCGTTCGGAAAACGCCGACTACATCTACGGCAAGAAGCGGCTGCGGGAAATCGACAAGCGCATCCGCTTCCTGACCAAGCGGCTCGGTTTCGCCCAGGTGGTGGATCCCACCCAGCAGCCCCACGACAAGATCTACTTTGGCGCCACCGTGGTGGTGGCGGATGCCACGGGCAAGGAGGCCACCTACACCATCGTGGGCATCGACGAAATCGACCCGGCCCGCGGCCGCATTTCCTGGCGTTCGCCCCTGGCCCTTGCGTTGCTGGGCCGGGAGGAAGGCGAGACCGTCACCGTGCGCACCCCCGCCGGTGTGCAGGAGCTGGACATTCTGGAAGTGCGTTACGAGGCGGTGGACTGAACCGCGCTGCCCTGGCTTCGGCAGCAGCCGCCCCGAACGGGACCCCGGGCTTCAGGCTGCGCGGACTCCGCCCGCCCACCAGATCCTGCATGCGCCTTCGTCGGAGACCATGCACGGCCCCACGGGGTGACGGGGCGTGCAGGCCGTGCCGTAGAGGCGGCAGGCGTCAGGATAGATCTGCCCCATAACGACGCGCGCACAGTCGCAGCCCGGCGGCATTTGCCCGGCCCGCCGGCGCCCGGCTGCGCCGTGGTCCGGGAACTGGCGGCGGGCATCCTGCGCCGCGAAGGCCTCCCGCAGGGTGTAGCCGGAGGCGGGAATGACACCGATGCCCCGCCAGTTGGCATCCTCCACCGCCATCGTTTGCTCAAGCTGGGCCCGGGCCCGGGGGTTGCCTCCCGGCCGCACCAGTTCCGGATAGCAGTTGTCCAGGAAAGGTTTGTCCTCCACCCGCTGGCGCAGCACCGAGTAGAACGCCGCCAGCAGGGACACCGGCGTGAAGCCGGCCACCGCGGCCGGGATGCGGTGTTCCTCCACGACGAAGCGCCACTCCTCCGGTCCCATCACGGTGGCGACATGGCCCGGCGCGATGAGGGCGTCGAAGCCCGGGGTCCCCGAGGCCAGCAGCATGGCCACGGCGGGCCAGGTGCGGCGGCCGGCCAGGAGCAGGTAAAGATTCTCCGGCACGCCTTCCAGCAGCATGGCCGCGACCGGCGCCGTGGTGGTCTCGAAACCGGCGGCAAAAAACACCACGGCGCGCCCCGCATTCTCCCGGGCAATCCGCACCGCCTCACGCGGGCTGGCGATGGGGCGGATGTCGGCCCCCAGTGCCTTCGCCGCATCCAGGGAATTGGGCTCGCCCTTGGGCACATTGACCGGCACCCGCAGCATGTCGCCAAAGGCGACCAGAATGACGTTCTCCCTCAGGGCAAGCTGGATGGCCTGATGGACGTCCTCCTCCGGGCAGATGCACACCGGACAGCCAGGGCCCGGAATGAGCGCCACCTGTGGCGGCAGCGCACCACGCAGACCCGCCAGGGTGATGGCCCGCTCGTGCCCGCCGCACACGTTCATGATGCGCACAGGACCGTCCAGGGGCAGGGCGCGAATTCTGGCAAGCCAGTCCTGGGCGGTGAGGGTCATGGCCGCTGTCAGACAAAAAGCGGTGACGCAGAGAAAGGATGGCAAAACATACGACGTGTTCGGCCAGTGGCCCGCCTGTCGAACCCCGTCGGTGTCCTGCCGCTCCTTGCTGTGCTGGCCCACACGTGAAGGGGGCACGCCCGCGGGGGCCTGTGGCGACGGCGGCCCTTGGGGCATGCCGCAAGGGAGAGGGTGTCAACGATCTGCGCCAGGGGACAGGCAACCCTGGGCGACGGGATCGTGTTTTTGCGCCCGCCGGCCTCAATACTCAGCATGCAGGGCCGCCCCGTCCGGTTGCACCTTCGGGCGTGCCGTCTTGCCCGCGGCGACCCGTGCCCGCTGCTGCCCGAGTTCCTGCCGCAGCCAGTCCAGCCAGGCGGCAAGCCCCTCCCCCTTGCGCGCCGAGAGCCGGAGGACCGGCGCCTCCGAGGCCAGATTGCGCACATGGGCTTGCGCCCGCAGGGGGTCGAAATCCTCCAGCACCGGCAACAGATCGGACTTGGTGATGAGCACCAGGTCCGCCGCGCGGAACATCACGGGGTACTTGGCCGGCTTGTCATCGCCCTCGGTCACCGACAGCAGGGTCACGTTGCGGTGCTGGCCCAGGTCGAAGCTTGCGGGGCAGACCAGGTTGCCGACGTTTTCGATGAACAGGAAATCGAGACCGTCGAGGGGAAACCGGTGCAGCGCCTCGTGCACCATGTGGGCGTCCAGATGACAGGCGGAACCGGTGCCGATCTGATGCGCCGGCACGCCTTTGGCGCGGATGCGCGCGGCGTCGTTTTCCGTCGCCAGATCGCCCTCGATCACGCCGATGCGGAATTCGTCCCTAAGCGCGTCGATGGTGGCTTCCAGCAGGCTGGTCTTGCCGGAACCCGGGGCGGACATGAGATTGACGGCCAGCACACCATGGTGGTCGAAGTGGGTCCGGTTATGGGCCGCCTGCTCGTCGTTTTTCGCCAGCAGGTTTTTGAGCACCGATACCGCCGTCGTGCCCTGCACCGGCGTGTAGGCATGTTTGCGGTTTCCGGGGGTGATGTTGCAGCCGCAGGTGTCACACATCGGGCGTCTCCTGGATCACAAGCTCCACACTCATCAACATCATTTCGTCGCCGCTGAGGAGGCGGGTATGGTAATCGCCGCAGCGCTTGCAAAGCAGACGGTTCGGCTTGGCTTCGCTTTCGGCGCCGCAGGTCTCGCACTTTACCCGCACCGGGGCCGGCTCGATCACGAGCTGGGAGGCCTCTGCCAGGGTACCGGCGCTGGCCAGGGGATAGGCCTGTTGCAGCAGGGGAGCCTCCACGCCGGACAAGGGCCCCAGGCGCACCCGCACCGATTTCACCCGGCACGCACCCCGCCCACGGGCCACCGCCTCGACCTGCCCGATCAGGGCCTGGCACACGGAGAGTTCATGCACCGCCGTCCTCCGCCCCCGGCCCACCCACCAGCATTTGGTCGTAGAGCTCCCAGGCCGAGCGGGCCTCTTCCCGGGTCATTTTCTGGATGGCATAGCCCACATGCACCATCACGCAGTCGCCAACCCGCAGGTCTTCCCCCTGCATCAGGAACAGGCTCACCTCCCGCTCCACACCCCGGGCCTCGCAGCGGGCGGTGAAGCCGTCGATGGCCAGAATCTGCATGGGAATGCCCAGACACATGTTGCCTGCCTGCAAAAGAGAACGCCAAGCTGAATCATAGCCGGATTCCCGCCACCGGCCCCGGACGCAAGCCGGGAACTGCATAAGTTCAGAAACCTTTGGCACTCCTTTGTGGAGGGAGGAGCGCCATGCG
>JBBFMG010000158.1:0-5301 GCA_037478575.1 Burkholderiales bacterium
GCAGCACTTCCAGCGCGGCGACGAAATTCGCACCCGGCCGGTGCGTCCGTGCGCCGGCGCCCGCGGCCCAGGCGGGCAGGGCGGCCGTGAGCACCGCACCGCCCAGCACCACCAGCCACGAGAGATAGATCCAGAGCAGAAAGATGGGCAGCGCCGCGAAGGCACCATATACCAGGCGGAACGTGGGGAAGCCGGTCACATACCAGGCGAAACCCTTCTTCATGAGCTCGAAGGCGAGCCCCGCCGCGAGCCCCCCCACCAGCGCATGCCGGAACGACACCCGGCGGTTGGGCACCAGCAGGTAGAGCAGGGCGAAGGCAAGGGACATGAGCAGCAGGGGCACCGGCCGCAGCAGGTGCACGCCCACCAGCGGGATGTGTCGGGCATAACCCAGCGACAGGGTCATCAGGTAGGAGGTGATGGAGAGACTCGCGCCCAAAAGCAGAGGCCCGACGGTGAGCACCGCCCAGTAGGTGAGGACGCGCTGCGCGAGCGGCCGCGCCTGGCGCACGCGCCAGATGGCGTTGAAGGCTTCCTCGATGGTTTGCATGAGCATCAGGGCCGTGAGCACCAGAAAGGCGATGCCCACCAGGGTGAGGCGCGCCGCCTTTTCCGAGAACTGCACCATGTAAACGGTGATGATCTTGCCTGCGATCTCCGGCACCATGTGGGTGAGCAGGAAGATCTTGAGTTCGGTCATCAGATCCCCGAACACCGGAAAGGCCGCCAGCACCGCCAGCGCCACCGTGATCAGGGGCACGAGGGACAGGAGCGTGGTGTAGGCGAGGGCCGCCGCAGTCTGGGGGCAACGGTCTTCGAGGAAGCGCCGGTAGACGAAGTGCAGAAAGGCCGGGCTGCGCCTGAGCGCGCGCCACAGGGCGGGGCGGGGAAACATGGGGCGGACGGTAGCACCCGCCCTTCGCGAGCGTCAAGGTTGCCGCCGGTGCGACTGAAATGGGCGATAATCGCCACGCCAGACGCATCGGATCGGAGGGAACATGAACCCAGCAGAACGCGCACGGCGGCTCGTGCGCCGCTGCCATGCCGGCGTGATCGCCACCCAGTCCCACGACATGCCCGGCTTCCCCTATGCCTCCTTCGTGGAATTCGTGGCGGATCACCAGGGACGGCCGGTGATGCTCATCAGCGCGCTGGCCGAGCACACCCGCAACCTGCATTATCAGCCACGGCTCAGTCTCGCGGCGACCGGGGCGGGTGAGACCAATGTGCTGGCTGCGCCGCGCTTCACCTGCGTGGGCGAGGCCCGGCTGGTGCCCGATGGGGAGATCGCCGCGTGCCGGGCGCGCTATCTGCGCTACCTGCCCCACGCGGCGGATTATCTGTCCCTGGATTTCGCCTTCTGGCGCATCGAGCCGGTGCGGCTGCGCAGCATTCCGGGTTTTGGTGCGGCGGTCTGGGTGACCGCGGGCGACTATCTTGCCCTGGGCAGCCGCCTTGCCGAGGTGGAGGACGAGATCCTCACGCACATGAATCAGGAACACCGCGACGCCTTGGCCATCTATGCCCAGGGGGTGGGGGTGGCGCAACCGGGCGAGGTCGCCATGGTGGGCATCGACTGCGACGGATTTGATTTGCGTGTCGATGGGCGCCTCCTGCGCATCGACTTTGCCGAGCCGGTGTGGGATGCGAAGGGTGTGCGCGACGCCCTGGTCAGGCTGGCCCAGGGCGGCCGGGGGACAGCGTGAGGCTGGCCGTCGCCCATTACGGCGCCATCATCAGTCTCACGGCTCTCATCTTCCTCTGCCTGGGGTGGGAGCTCCTCTGGGCGCCCCTGCGTCCCGGCGGATCCTTCCTCGTGCTCAAGGTGATCCCGCTGCTTTTGCCCCTGTTCGGCATTCTGCGCGGTAGGCGCTACACCTATCAGTGGTCGGCCATGCTGATCCTGCTCTATTTCACGGAGGGGGTGGTGCGCGCCTGGTCCGATGGCCCTCCGGCCTCTTACTTCGCCCTTGCGGAAGTGGGACTGTCCTTGGCCTTCCTGTTCAGCGCCACCGCCTATGCCCGGCTGAGCCGGCGCGGCCCGGGCTGAACCCGGTAGAGGGCCTCATGTCTTACGCTGCATGGAAGAACCAAGCCTGCCCCGTTTCCTGTGCGACGTGATGCTGGCCCGGCTTGCGCGCTGGCTGCGCGCCGCGGGTTACGACACTGCGCTGGCCGCGCCGGATGCGCCGGACGACGCGCTGGTGCGGCGGGCGGTGCTCGAAGACCGCTGGCTCCTCACCCTGGACCGACAGATCGCCGACCACCGGGCGGGGCGCGGCCGGGTGATCGTGCTGGAACATGGGCCGGTGGCGGTCCAGGCGGCACGCCTTGCCGAAACCCTGGCGCTCGACTGGCTTGCCCGGCCCTTCAGCCGCTGCCTGCTGGACAACGCGCTGCTCACGCCTGCCTCACCCCATGCCGTGAGCCGGCTGCCGGCGCGGGTGCAGGCGGAGGCTTCCGGGTTTGCGGCCTGCCCTGCCTGCGGCCGCATCTATTGGGCCGGCTCCCATCACCGGCGCATGCACGCCACCCTCACGGCCTGGCAGGACGCCGCCGTCAGCCGCTGACTTCCACCAGCCTGCCGTCGGCGAAAACCAGCGCGCTGCGCACCGGCCGGCCTGGATACAGGGGCGCGACCGCCGCGCGGTAGGCGGCGAGCTGGGCGCGGTAGGCGGCAGGGGGCGGCTCCGCCGCCTGTTCTCCCATCTTGTAGTCGAGGATCCACACCTCGTCGTCGAATTCCACCAGGCGGTCGATGCGGCGCAGCTCGCCTTCCTGGTTCACGTAGGGCACCTCGTTGAGGGCACGGCGAAACTGGCTGGCATCGAAGAAACGGGCAAGCTGCGGGGCGGTCACCAGTGCCTCGGCTTCCTGCCAGAGGGCATCGAAATCCGCCGAAGCCAGTCCCAGTTCCCGCCGGAGGACCTCGCGCAGGCGTGGTGCGCCCGGTGTGGTGAGCACTTCCAGCATGCGGTGCAGGGCGATGCCCCGCCGGATGGCCGGCGTGCAAACCTCGCCCACCCGCCTGCCCACGGGTATGGGAGCAGGTGGGGAGGCAAAGACCGGCGCGGCCGCGGGGGTCAGGCTTGTCTGCGCAGGGGGCGGCAGTTGGGCAAGATTCAGGGGATGGTCGCAGCCGGCGGCGACGATGCGGCCATAGGCGCTGTCGTCGTGCTCGCTGCCGGAAGCGCTCACGATCAGGTATTGCTTGGCTCGCGTGAGCGCCACGTAGAGCAGGTTGAATTCCTCGGTGCGTGCCAGCGCCGCCTCTTCCTCCAGAAGCCCAAGGCGCGCCCGGCCCCGTTCGTCCTGACGGGTGTAGAAGGAGAAATGCACCGGCGCGTCGGCCTCCGGCGGCCAGTGCACCAGGACCCGGTAGCTGTCGTTGGCATGGGGCCTGTGCTGGGCATCGATGAGACAGACGATGGGGGCTTCCAGTCCCTTGGCCCCGTGGATGGTGTGGATGCGCACGGCATCGCCCCCGGCATCCACTGCGCCCTCGTCGGGCGCCTCCTCACCCGCCTCGCGCAGCGCGGCCAGCTCCTGCAGGAAGCGGGGCAGGGAAGGATAGCGGCCGCCCTGCACCTTCAGGGCGAGTTCCATGAAGGCTTGCAGATTGGCATGCACGCCCGCCTGTTGCGCCGCCGGCACGGCCGCGGCGTAGCGGGCGTGAATGTCGCCTTCGAAATAGATGCGGTCGAGGAGGTCGTGCACTGGCAGCCGGTCGGTGAGGGCGCGCCAGCGATCCAGGAGCGCAGCCGCGCGCGTGAGGGCCGGCGACGCCTCCCGCGCCGCCACCAGCGCGGTGAGGCGCTGCCACCAGGTGCGCTCGGGACGGCCTGCCAGTTGTAGCAGATCGGCGTCGTCGGCGCCGAACAGGGGGCTTTTCAGAACCTGGGCCAGACGCAGGTCGGCGAAGGGTAGCACCAGGAATTCCAGCAGGGCAGCGAGGTCCGCGGCTTCCAGGGTCTCCAGCAGGCCGCCCTGGCGCGCGGTCAGATAAGGAATGCCGGCGGCCTTGAAAGCCTGCTCGAAGTGGATGAGGGGCGTCCGCGTCCGGGTGAGCACCATGATGTCGCCGAAGCGGGCGGGTCGCTCGCCCTGTTCGTCGCGCACCGGCAGCCGGCCCACCAGTTCCCGGAGGGTGGCGGCAAGCTGGCGCGCTTCCAGCGCCTGGGCGTGCTCGTCCCGGGGCGGGGCTTGCACCAGGGGATTGCGCAGCCCGGTGCGGGGCGCGACTTTGCGTTGTTCGTCCTGCATCAGGGGCAGAATGAGCACGCCGCCGGGCCGGTTGGCGTCGTGGGGCGTATGGGGCCGGAAATGGGGAAACTCGGCCACGTCCAGGAACACGCGGTTGACCAGGTCGATCACCGCCGGGGCGCAGCGGCGCGATGTGTCCTGGGTGAGATACACCGCCCCGTAGTGCTGCCTGAGCCAGTCCCGGGCCAGATCGAACAGGCGGGGCTCCGCGCCCCGGAACCGATAGATGGACTGCTTGGGATCGCCCACCAGGAATACGGTGGGACGACGGTCCGCGGCCTCGCTCGCCGCGAGCCAGGTCTTGAGGATCTGCCACTGCACCGGATTGGTGTCCTGAAACTCGTCCAGCAGGATGTGGCGATAGCGGGCATCCAGCTTGTACTGCAGGTATTCCGCGTGATCGCCTTCGGCCAGCAGCTGCCAGGCAAACAGCTCGATGTCGGCGAAATCCAGGACGCCCTTCGCTTCCTTGAGACGCTGGTAGTGCCCCAGATAGGCCAGCGCGCAGCGCAGGGCCGCCTCGTTGAGATACTGGATGCGGGCCACCAGCCGGGCTTCCTCGGTGTCGAGCAGGCGCTCGGCGAAGGCCTGGCAGCGTTCGAGGGCTTTGGCGCCTCCATGGCGCTCGGCGAGCCGTACCCATTCCGCGCGCAGTTTGCCCTCGCCGGTGAGGGTGGTCTTCCGGATGGCTTCGAAATATTCCTCGTCGCTGCGCCCGTTGCGCGCCAGGCTGGCGGCGAGCCCGCGCTGTCTTTCCGTGCCCCGTGCCAGCAGCTGTGCCAGGAAGCCGGCTTCCGTTTCCCCGCCGCCGGCGAAGAACTGCGCCACGGGATCGAGGCCGGGCACGTGGCCCAGCTGCTGCCGCAACCGGTCCACGGCATGGGCCAGGGGATCGGCGTGACCTCGGGTGTAGGCCTGCCATTCGGTGCGCCGGACCAGGAAATCGTCCAGGGCGCGCCGGGTGTTGTGGAGCCCCCATTCCCGGAACAGCTTGCCAAGGGCCTGGGCTTCCGGTCCGTCCGGCGCATCGGCCAGGCG
>JBBFMG010000159.1:0-5260 GCA_037478575.1 Burkholderiales bacterium
CGGCGAAATAGAGCAGGATCACGCCGAACAGCGCCTGGGCAATGCCCACGCCACATAGGATGAAATATTTCCACGCGGCCTCCAGGGAGGCCGGCGTCCGATAGAGGGAGACCAGCAGCACGGTCGCCAGGGTGGCGCCCTCCATGGCCACCCAGAGGATGCCCATGTTGTTGGTGGTGAGCGCGAGCAGCATCATGGCGAGGAACACCTGATAGCTGGCGTGGTACATGCGCAGGCGCGCGGCAGCGACCCGGCCATGATCCTCCTCGATGCGCATGTAGGGGCGGGAAAACACCGCCGTGGTGAAGCCGACGAAGGCGGTGAGGGCCACCAGGAACACATTGAAGGGATCGATGAAGAACCAGTCGCGGGCGAAGGTGAACGGGCCATGGCGCGCCACGTCAAGGGCCAGCGCCAGGGTGGCGAGGAAGGTGGCCAGGGCGAATCCGACATTCACCGCGGGCGCGATGCGCCGGTGTCCCAACAGGGCCAGCACCAGGCCGCCCAGAAGGGGCAGCACGAGTACCCAGGTCAGGGCCATGTCAGCGTTCCCTCAGTTTTTCCAGGTGGCGCAAATCCAGCGACTCGAAGGTTTCCCGAATCTGGAAGAAGAAAATCACCAGGACGAACACACCCACCAGCACGTCCAGGGCAATGCCCAGCTCCACCACCAGGGGCATGCCGTAGGTGGCGCTGGTGGCGGCGAAGAACAGGCCGTTTTCCATGGCCAGGAAACCGATCACCTGGGCGATGGCCTGGCGCCGGCTGATCATCATCAGGAAGGACAGCAGGACCACCGCCATGGCGATGCCCAGGGTGGAGCGGGTGACCGTCCCCGCCAGGGCGGAAATCGGTTGTGCCAGGTTGAAGGCGAATATCACCAGCACGATGCCGATCAGCATGGTGGTGGGAATATTGATGACGGGCTCCACGTCGCGCTCCACGTTGAGCCGGCGCACCAGGCGGAAAAAGATCCAGGGCAGCAGGATCACCTTGAGCAGCAGGGTGAGTCCCGCCGACGCGAGCAGGTGGGACTGGGCCGTGTGCACGGCGACCAGTGTGGTGGACAGGGCCAGCGCCAGGCCCTGCCAGGCGAACAGCGTGATCAGGCCGATGATGCGCCGCTGCGACAGCATTGCAAACGCGATCAGAAGCAGAGTCGCCGCGAGCAGATTGACCAGTTGCAGGGGCAGCGCCAGGGCCATCACGTCTCCAGCAGGAAATGCACCAGCATGCCCAGCACTGCGAGCAGGAAGGCCGTGCCCAGAAACTCCGGCACCCTAAACAGCCGCATCTTGGCGTTGAGGGTTTCCAGGAGAGCGAGAACAAAACCGCCCAGCGCCAGTTTCAAAGCCAGCATCACCACGGCCAGCGGCAACCCCGGCCAATGGCCGACGGGGGCGATCCCCCAGGGCAGGAACAGGGCGATGCCCAGCGCAGAGTAAGTGAACAGCTTGAGGGCCACCGCCCATTCGATGAGGGCCAGATGCCGCCCCGAGTATTCCAGGATCATGGCCTCGTGGATCATGGTGAGTTCGAGATGGGTGGTGGGGTTGTCCACCGGGATGCGTGCGTTTTCCGCGGTGGACACCATCCAGAAGGCGACGGCGGCGAAGGCCAGGCTGGGATAGATGGCAAACTGCTGGTGGGCGAACACGTCCACGATGGTGGGCAGTGCCGTGGAACGGGCGATCAGGCTGGCGGTGAAGAACACCATGAGCAGGGCCGGTTCCGCCAGGAACGCCACCAGCATTTCCCTGCGTGCCCCCAGCGTGCCGAAGGCGGTGCCCACATCCATCGCGGCCAGGGCCTGGAACATGCGTGCCATGGCGAACAGGCCCACCAGGGCGATGGCATCCGCGGCGGGCGAAAAGGGCAGATCGTTCATGAGCGTGGGCACGATGCCGGCGGCCAGCACCATGCAGGCAAAGATGGCGTAGGGGGCCAGACGGAACAGGGGTGAGGCCTGGTTCGCCAGCACCACGTCCTTGTGGAACAGGCGGCGCAGCTGGCGATAGGGCATGAGCAGCGACGGGGCGCGGCGGTTGGACAGCCAGGCGCGGCAGGCATTGACCCACCCCATGAGCAGGGGGGCGGCCAGCACCGCCAGCAGGGTCTGGCCCAGTTGCAGGGCAATTCCGCTTTCCATGGGCTAGCGGCTCACGAAGAACAGCAGAAAGGTGAGGGTCGCGAAGCTGTAGAACAGGTACCACTGGATGCGGCCCTGCTGCACGCGCGCTGCCTGCTCCGACAGCCAGGCCACGACCCGTGCCAGCGGGGCATACAGGAGCAACCACAGCCGATCCAGCGTCGCGCCGCGGTAGCGTGGCCTGCGATCGAAGGGATCGGGCACTTCGCGCTCCACCTTCATGAAGCTTTCGAACACGTGGCGGATGGGTTGTCCGAACCCTTCCGCCGTATCCTGCATGCGCGCGTCCTGTTCCGGATAGCCGCAGTCCCAGGCCGCCGCGCGGCGCACCCGGCCGTGGTAGAGCAGGCGCACCCCGAACGCCGCGAGCAGGAGCACGATCACGATCACCGCCAGCAGGATGCCTGGCGCGTAGCTCGCCCGCTCGGGATCGATGGGCGTCAGGAACAGCCCGGCCCCGACGGGCAGGGATGCGCCGAGCAGGAATCGGCTGGCGGGGGCGATGAGGGTGAGGGCAGCCGAGGGAGCGAGCCCCAGGACGATGCAGCCGGCCGCGAGCCAGAGCATGCCGAAGCGCTCCGGCCAGCCCGCCTCATGGGCACGCTGGAGTTCCGGGCTGCGCGGCTGGCCGAGGAAGGTCACGCCATAGAGCTTGACCATGACGTAGGCGGCGAGCGCCGCGGCGAGCGCCACGGCGGCGGCCGCCACCGGGATGATCATGTTGAGATAGGGTTGGGTCAGCCCCGGCGTGAACAGGAAGGCCTGCAAAAGCAGCCATTCCGAGGCGAAACCATTCAGGGGCGGCAGCCCCGCGATGGCGAACACGCCGATCAGCATCAAAGTCGCCGTCCAGGGCATGGCGCGCATCAGCCCGCCCAGCCCGCCCATGAGGCGCGTGCCGGTGGCGTGCAGCACGCTTCCGGTACCGACGAACAGCAGCCCTTTCATGAGCGCATGGTTGAGCACGTGATAGAGGGCGGCGGTCAGGGCCAGGGCCGCCAGTGCCGCCTTGTCTTCCGCGCGGAATATCAGGGCGAGGCCAAGGCCGGTGACGATGATGCCGATGTTCTCGATGGACGACCAGGCCAGCAGTCGTTTGATGTCGGACTGCACCGCGGCGAAGATCACGCCATAGAGGGCGGAGACGAGGCCCAGCAGAATCAGCAGGGTGCCCCACCAGGCGGGCTGCGCCGGCAGCAGGTCCAGGGTGATGCGCAGAAGCCCGTAGATGGCGGTCTTGAGCATCACGCCCGACATCAGTGCCGATACCGGAGACGGCGCGGCCGGATGCGCCTCCGGCAGCCATACGTGCACCGGCACCAGCCCGGCCTTGGCACCGAAGCCGAATACCGCGAGCAGGAAGGCCACTGCCGCCCAGGACGGCGTGGGCGTGGCCGCGCGCATCACATCGAAGGTGTAGGCGCCCTGGCCGCCTTGTATCACGCCGAAGGCCAGCAGCAACGCCACGGCGCCCACGTGGGCCATGAGCAGGTAGAGGAAGCCGGCGCGCCGGATCTCGTCCACGGCGTGATCGGTGGTGACCAGAAAATAGGACGCCAGCGCCATCATCTCCCAGGCCACCATGAACACATAGGCATCGTCTGCCAGCACCACCAGCGCCATGCCTGTGAGGAACAGGTTGTACCAGAGGCCGGTGGTGCGTGCGGTGGCGCTGTCGAGACTCCGGAAATAACCCATGGCATAGACGCTCACCCCGAAGGCGGCCAGACCCTGCACGGTCAAAAACAGGGCGGACAGGGCGTCCAGGCGCAGGTGGAAGGGCAGGCCGGGCAGCCCCAGGGGCAGGATCATGGTCTGGGGTGGGCCATCGAGGGTGGTCAGACTGATGCCCCCAAGAAACAGGGCCACCAGGGCGGAAGCGGCGTAGAGCTGACGCAGGCCGGTAAACAGCTGCAGCGCGCCCAGGGCCAGCCAGGCCAGCAGGCAACCCCAGGTCAGCTGCAGGGACAGTGCGGGGGCGGTAGGCGCCATGGGGAATCTTCGCGGACGGTTCTGGTGATTCTAGTGTTAATGGCTTGCGGCTTCAATGTTAATCGTATTAACATGTTGCCACGCCCCATTTTTCACGATGCACCATGGAACAACGCACCGCCCGCCTCACCATCCTGATTGATCCACGCAAGAAGAAGCTGTTCGAGGAAATTTGCGCGCAGCAGGACCTCACGCCATCCCAGGTGGTGCGGCGTCTGATCCGGCAGTACATCATCGAACACGCGGGCGACCGCAAGCTCCCCGACTGGCTCGTTCGGGGCAGCGGCCGGAGCTGAGCGGGACAACCCCGCTCAGAATTCGTTGCGGATGCGGTTGTAGCCCTTCACCAGTTCGCGGTTGGCTTCCGCGACGGATTCGGAGAAGCCGGCCACGTCGGGGCTTACCCGCTCGATGTGGGCCAGCTCGGCATCGGAGTGAATGTTGACGGTGGAGGGAATGTAGAAGCCGGGCGGGACGGTGCAGTTCTCCACCACGGAGTTGTGGCGCACCACCGATCCGTCGCCCACGGTGCAGTTGAACAGCACCGAGTTGAAACCGATGAAGACGTTGTTGCCCACCCGGCACGGGCCATGGACGATGGAGCGGTGGGCGATGGATGTGCCTTCGCCGATGATGACGCCGCCGCCAGCCTTGCAGTGGATGACCACGCCGTCCTGGATGTTGGAGTTGGCGCCAATGATGATGGGCTCCATGTCGCCCGCCTCGTTCACCTCGTCGGCGCGGATCACCGCATAGGGACCGATGAACACGTTTTCGCCCACGATCACCTTGCCGCACAGGATGGCGGTGGGATCGACGAAGGCGGAGGCGGCGACGACGGGCAGATCGCCCCGGGGGTTCTTGCGAATCATGATCGGGCGCGCTTGGAAAACGCGCTATTGTAGCCTGAAGCGCGGCGCCCGGAAATCAGAGCGCGGCGGCCAGGGCGCGTACCAGGCGACCGGTGAGGGTGCGCGGCGGCGGCAGCCTGACCAGCAGCACGTCGCAGGGTGGATCGCGGCGCGCCCGCCACCCCGGTCCATGACCGGGCTGGGCCGCAGCCAGTACCAGATCGGGCTGCCAGCGTTCCAGGAGTTCGTCGAGCATCACGCCGCGCGG
>JBBFMG010000160.1:0-5210 GCA_037478575.1 Burkholderiales bacterium
TGCGTGGCGCCATGGAGGGGCCGCCCCGCGCCTGGATCTTCACTTCCGCCACGTTGGCGGTGAAGGGCGATTTTTCCCATTATCAGCACACCATGGGGCTGGAGGAGGCGCGCACCGCCGCCTTCGACAGCCCCTTCGATTACGCCAGTCAGGCGCTGCTCTACGTGCCCCAGGGACTGCCGGACCCCAACCGGGGTGATTACACGCAGGCGGTGGTGCAGGCGGCCCTGCCCATCATCCGGGCCGCAGGCGGGCGCGCCTTCGCGCTGTTTACCAGCCTCAAGGCCATGAACGAGGCCCATGCCCTGTTTCAGGAGGCATTTGCCCAAGAGGCGCTGGATTTTCCCCTGCTGCGCCAGGGGGAGGGATCCCGTACGGAATTGCTGGAGCGTTTCCGCCGCCTGGGCAACGCCGTGCTGGTGGCCTCCCAAAGCTTCTGGGAAGGGGTGGATGTGCCGGGCGCCGCGCTGTCCCTGGTGATCATCGACCGGCTGCCCTTTGCGCCGCCGGACGATCCGGTGCTGGCGGCGCGCATCGAGCGCATGAACCGGGCGGGGCGCAACGCCTTCATGGAATACCAGCTGCCCCATGCGGTGATCACCCTCAAGCAGGGCGCAGGGCGGCTCATTCGCTCCGAGACCGATCGTGGCGTGCTCATGATTTGCGATCCGCGCCTCATCGACAAACCCTACGGCCGGCGCATCTGGCAGAGCCTGCCCCCCATGCGGCGCACCCGGGAACAGACGGAGGCCGAGGGTTTCTTCGGTGCGGCATGCCAGGCCCGGGCGCAGGAGGCGGGGGCGTGATGGCGGGACGCCGTCTGCGCTGGCTTTTGGCTGGGGCCTGGCTGGTCGCGACAGCGCCCCTCCTGGCCGCCCAGGTCCAGGCGCGCATGGTGCTCGCCACCCTCCCGCTGGCGGGCTACCAGTACCACGCCGGCAAGCGTGTCTGGAGCCAGTTGCGGGTGGGCGATGCCCTGACTCTGGAGCGGGAGCCGGACAATCCCCACGACCCGCGCGCGGTGCGTGTGCTCTGGCAGGGGGAGATGCTGGGCTACGTGCCCCGGGCGGGCAACGAGACCGTGGCGCGCCTAATGGATCAGGGTGTGCGCCTGTCGGGCCGCATCACCCATCTGCAACCGGGACGGTCCCACTGGGCACGCATCCAGTTCGAGGTGGTGATCGAGCCGTGACGCCTGCGATCCGCTACAATCCAAAATTTTGCTCCTGTCCCGTTCGTGATGAATACACCGGCACCGCTCATCTTCGACACCTCCCTGGAAAACTTCGAGCAAGACGTGATCGCCGCCTCGCGAAAGACGCCCATTCTGGTGGACTTCTGGGCCGACTGGTGTCCCCCCTGTATCGTGCTCGCGCCCATCCTGGAAAAGGTCGTTCAGGCCCACGGCGGCAAGGTCCGCCTGGCCAAGGTGGAGGTGGACGAGGGCGACAACATGAAGCTCGCCGGCCGCTATGGCCTGCGCGGGTTTCCCACGGTGCTCCTGTTCATCGACGGCGAAGAAAAGGCGCGTTTCGCCAGTGCGCGGCCGGAGGGCTGGGTGCGGGACTTCCTGCACCAGCACGCGGGCCTGTGACGCGGCCCAAATCCTTGAGACATCAGGAAAACCCCCTATAATGGGCGCCGGCGGGCGCGCTGCGCGCGCGTTCGATATTTCCACGAGGCAGCCAGTCCCCTCCATGACTTTCGAAGAACTCGGCCTGTGTCCTGAAGTCCTGCGCGCCGTCGCGGAGGCGGGCTATGTGGAACCCACGCCCATCCAGGCCCAGGCCATTCCCGTGGTGCTGGCCGGCCGCGACGTGATGGCCGGTGCCCAGACCGGCACCGGCAAGACGGCCAGCTTCACCCTGCCCATGCTGCACACCCTGCGGGTGCACGCCAACACCAGCACTTCGCCGGCAAGGCATCCGGTGCGCGCGCTGATCCTCACGCCCACGCGGGAACTGGCGGCGCAGGTGTACGAGAGCGTCAAGACCTACGGCAAGTATCTGCCCCTGCGTGCCGCCGTGGTCTATGGCGGGGTGAACATGGATCCCCAGATCGCCGAGCTGCGCAAGGGGGTGGAGATCCTGGTGGCCACCCCCGGGCGGCTGCTGGACCACCTGCAGAACCGCAGCGTGATGCTCTCCCAGGTGGAATTCCTGGTGCTGGACGAAGCCGACCGCATGCTGGACATGGGCTTCATGCCGGACATCCGGCGCATCCTCACCCACCTGCCGCCGAAGCGGCGCACCCTGCTGTTTTCCGCCACCTTCCCCGAGGAGATCAAGAAACTCGCTCGGGAATTCCTGCGCGACCCGGTCACCATCGAGGTGGCGCGGCGCAACACCACGGCGGAGACCGTGACCCAGCTGGCCTACCGGGTAGCCAACGAGCAGAAACGGCGCGTCCTGGTGGACATCGTGCAGAGCCGCGGGCTGTCCCAGGTGCTGGTGTTCGTCAATACCAAGGTGGGTGCCGACCGGCTCACCCGCGAGCTGGAGAAAGTGGGTATCGCCGCCACCGCCATCCATTCGGACAAGACCCAGCAGGCGCGCATGCAGGCCCTGGAGGATTTCAAGGCCGGGCGCGTGACGGTGCTGGTGGCCACCGACATTGCCGCCCGCGGCCTGGACATCGACGATTTGCCCTGCGTGGTGAATTACGAGCTGCCCTACAACGCCGAGGACTACGTGCACCGCATCGGCCGCACCGGGCGGGCGGGGGCCAAGGGTCTTGCGATTTCCCTGGTGAGTCCGGAAGAGAAGAAACTGCTCGCCGAGATCGAGAAGTTCATCAAGCGCGAGCTGCCCCTGGAGGCCCCGCCGCCGGTGGAAGTGGGCACGGGGCAGGGGAGCCGGCCGCGGGATGAGCGGCGTGCCCCTGCGCCGCCGGCTATACCGTCCGCGCCGCCGCGGCCTGCGGCGCGCAAGCGGGAGATTCCCGCCTTACTCCTGCCGCCCCGCCATCTCGCCGGCGATGGCGACTGATTCCTGCGCGGCCTCCGGGGCTGCCGGCGCGGCCGCTTCCTGAACCGCAGGCGCTTCCGAGCGGGGTGCTGGCCGCGGCGCCGGCTCCTCATCATCCAGCAGTTTCTCCCGCGGCGGATTGCCGTCATAGACCAGACTGCGGCGATGCTGGATATAGGCATCGCGCAGGAAGGTGTAGGGATCGAGCGCCGCCTCGTCCAGCACCTTTTCTGCATCCAGAAGCTGTGCCCGGCGGTTCACGAAACGCAGGACGCTCAGGGTGTTTCGCGTGGGAACGTGGTCCAGATTGAGTACCGGATCAAGCTGGTAATAAGCCGCCAGGCCCACGGTGTCGCGCAGGTTGCTGGGTCCCAGGAGGGGCAGCATCAGGAACGGACCGTCACCGATGCCCCAGTAGCCCAGGGTCTGGCCGAAATCCTCGTCGTGCTTTTCCAGCCCGAAGGAGGTGGCCACGTCGAAGATACCGGCTATGCCGAAGGTGGTGTTGAAGGCCACCCGCGCCACGTCGGAGGCGGCCGCCTGGAACTTGAACTGGAGCAGGTTGTTGAGGGCGATCAGCACGTCCTCGATGTTGGAGAAGAAATTTGTCACGCCGGTGCGCACCGGCTGGGGCAGCACGGCCTTGTAGCCCTGGGCCACGGGCTTGAGCACGGCCTTGTCCACCGCGTCGTTGAATTTGTAGATACCCCGGTTGATGGGCTCCAGGGGATCGCGCGGGTCGGTGGCCGTGGCACAGCCGGACAGGGCGAGCACACAGGCCAGCGACGCGGCGGGCAGGGTCAGGGACGAAAAAAGGCGCATGGTGTGGTTTTCCGTTCGTCTTTTTGTCGGCAAAAGCCGGCTGATGATAGCAGCTCAACGCCGGCGGGGGAACTCCGCCGGCCTGTCTCCATAACGGCAGGGCCGCGGCCATCTTTAAGGAGGGGTGGCGGGCCCGGCAAGCCCTAAAGGTTTGTTCCGGGCTGCCGCTAATGGCCCACATGGCGATCAAAGGCATAACCATCGGCACCCTGGCGCGCAAGGCCGGTGTCAACATCGAAACCATCCGCTACTACCAGCGGCGCGGACTGCTGCAGGAACCCCCCAAACCTGCCGAAGGCTACCGGCTCTATCCCCTGGAGGCGGTGGCCCGCGTGCTGTTCATCAAGCGCGCGCAGCGGCTGGGCTTCAGCCTGGAGGAGATCATCCATCTCCTCAAGCTGGGCGAGGGCAACTGCAGCGAGACCAAGGCCCTGGCCTTGCAGAAACTGTCGGCCATCGAAAGCCGGCTGGAGGATCTGGAGCGCATGCGGCGCACCCTCCAGGAGCTCGTGCAGCAGTGCGAGTCCGGTGCGGCGACGGCGGGCTGTCCCATCGTCTCCAGCCTGGCGGACCGGGAATTCGACAGGCGCTAATCCACCCTCGGGGCGCGGGCCGGCCGGGTCCGCGCCGCTTTCTGCCCGGCCCATTGCGGGCCGCTCCTGTTCTGCGACCAACTCTTTCCCGACCAGGCATTGGCCGTGAGAAAGCTGGGGGCGCGTCGTGACAGTGGGTCCAAAAAAATGCGCCACGGCACTCGCCATCCAATGGCAGGTCTCGCCGCGATCCGGTAAATTCGGCCCATGACCGGGCTTCCCTATTGTCTCGCCGCCGACATCGGCGGCACCAAGACCCTGCTCCGCCTGGCGGTGCCGGGCGCCGCCGATGCGCCGGCCTACGAGGTGACCGTTGCAACCGCGCACTATCCGGGGCTTGCCGCCCTGGTGGCGGATTTCCTGCGGGACCGGCCGCACCCCGCGGCTGCCTGCTTCGCCGTCGCCGCGCCGGTCACGGGGCGGCGGCTCAACCTGACCAACCTCGCCTTCGCCATCGACGCCGACGAAGTCCAGGAACGCCTGGGCATTGCCCACGTGAGCCTCATCAACGATTTCATTGCCGTTGCCCACGGTATCGCTGCCCTGGGTGGAGGCGATTTGCGCAGCCTGCAGGAGGGGGCGCAGCAACCCGATGGCGCGCGGGTGGTGCTGGGGGCGGGCACGGGACTGGGGATGGCCTGCATCCTGCCCGCAGAGGGCGGCGAGCGGGTGCTGCCCTCCGAAGGGGGGCATGCGGATTTCGCCCCCGCCGATGAGGAACAGGTGGCCCTGTGGCGTTTCCTCGCCGCCCGCTACGGCCACGTCTCCTGGGAGCGGGTGGTGTCGGGTGCCGGCTTGGGTGCGATTTACCGCTTTCTGGGCGGGCAGG
>JBBFMG010000161.1:0-5168 GCA_037478575.1 Burkholderiales bacterium
GCTTCACGATGGAGCGAACACCAGGCACTTGGGGGCCCGGGGCTTGACTATAAAGTAAAGACCTGACCCTGATTGCTTGCGCCTTCTTTTCGTTGGGGGCTTCACGATGGAGCGAACACCAGGCACTTGGGGGCCCGGGGCTTGACTATAAAGTAAAGACCTGACCCTGATTGCTGATTGCTCTGATTGGGTGTGATTGGGCGCTTCCAGAACCTATTCCGTGGCACGCACCAGGAGCACCGGGCGGGTGGCCACGCGCACGATGCCCTCGGCCACGCTGCCCAGCAGCAGGTGCGACAGGCCACGGCGGCCGTGGGTGCCGGCGACAATGAGGTCAGCGGGCCAGGCTTCCGCTTCGGCGACAATGGCCTCCGAAACACGCTGGCCGGCGGTGGTGATTTCCAGCAGCTTGGTATCGCCTGCCAGCCCGGCCGCGTTGACGCGCTTTGCCAGCCGGTCGAGGAGATCCCGCCCGGCCTTGGCCATGGCTTCCCACAGCGGTTGGGGATCGATCCATTGTCCTTCCCAGTCCCAGATCACTTCATCCACGGCATGCACCAGGCGCAGGCGTGAACCGAGCGCGGAAGCAAGCCCCATGGCTTCCTCGAGAGCCCGCTCCGAGGTGGGGCTGCCATCCACGGCTACCAGGATATGCTGATACATGATGCCTCCTCAGCGCGGCACGGCGCGGGCCGTCTCGCCGCTGCCTTCGATGCGCACGGCCATGCCCGGCTTGAGACGCGTATCCACGGGCTGGACGATGGTAACGCTGCCACCTGTGGTCATCTGCACCGTGACGCGCTGGGCGTCCTTTTTCTTCATTTTGCTCTCCACCACCGTGCCTGCCGCCGCGCCCGCCGCGGCACCGATCACGGTGGCCGCGGTGGTGCCGCGCCCCTCGCCGATCTGTGAGCCCAGCAGGCCGCCGGCCACGGCGCCGGCAACGGTGCCGATACCGAACTTGTAATCCTCGTCCACCTTGATCAGCTCGATCTGGGTGATCTTGCCGGTGCGTTCCGTCTGGACGCTGGTGCTGCCGCCCGTCTCGCCGTATTTCGGCCCGCCAAGCTGGGGCATGTCGGCACAGCCGGCCGCCAATGCGGCGGCAGCAAGCCAGGCGCTTGCCTTGGGAAATCTCATGGTGTCCTCCTGTGGCCAGGGGCCGGCGGAGCCGGCCCGTCGCTTCACTTTAGACAGCGACGGCCGGGAGAACAAGGCGCCTCAGGAAAGGCGCTGGCCGTGTTCCCGCGTGGCATGGAAACCCACGCGCTGCCACTTCTCCATCAGGATGTTGAGGTTGTAGCGGTTGGTGGCCAGATACACGGGGTTGCCGTCCACGTCGGTGGCCATGCGGGCGGACTGTTCCTTCTCGAAATCGCGGCGCGTGGCCTCGTCGGGAAAGGTCAGCCAGCGCGCCGTGTAGATGTCCGCTGGCTCGTAAACCGCGTCCACCTTGTATTCCGCCTGCAGTCGCGCCGCCACCACCTCGAACTGGAGCTGGCCCACGGCGCCCAGCAGGAGCTCGCCGCCGGTCATGGGCTGGAAGACCTGGATGGCGCCCTCCTCGCCCAGCTCCTTAAGCCCCTTGTGCAGCTGCTTGGATTTCATGGGGTCGCGGGCGCGGGCGCGGCGGAAGAGTTCCGGTGCGAACCAGGGAATGCCCTTGAATTGGAGCGCTTCGCCTTCGGTGAGGGTGTCACCGATCTGGAGCTGGCCGTGGTTGTGGATGCCGATGATGTCGCCGGCCACGCCGTCTTCCATGTGCATGCGCTCGTTGGCCATGAAGGTGAGGGCGTTGGCGAGTTTCATTTCGCGCTTCAGGCGCATGTGCTGGACCTTCATGCCGGGCTGGTAGCGGCCGGAGCAGATGCGGAAGAAGGCGATGCGGTCTCGGTGTTTGGGATCCATGTTGGCCTGGATCTTGAACACGAAGCCGGTGAAGGCCGGCTCCGCCGGATGCACCAGGCGGCTGCCTCCGTCGCGCGGCTGGGGCGGCGGCGCCCACTCCACCAGGGCCTGCAGGATTTCCTGCACACCGAAATTGTTGATGCCGGACCCGAAGAACACGGGCGTCTGCCTCCCCGCAAGGAAGGCCGTCAGGTCGAAGGGATGGCTGGCGCTCCGGATGAGTTCCACGTCCTCCCGCAGGCGCGCCACTTCCTCCGGGAAAGCCGCATCCAGCGCCGGGTTGTTCAGGCCTTCGATGATTTCCCGGCTCGCGCTCACCCGCTCCTCGCCCGGCGTGAAGCGCACGAGGCGTTCGTGCTGCAAATGCCACACGCCGCGGAAATGCTTGCCCATGCCGATGGGCCAGGTGATGGGCGCGCAGTCGATTTTCAGCACCGACTCGATTTCCTCGATGAGCCCGAGGGGCTCGCGCACTTCCCGGTCGAGCTTGTTGACGAAGGTGATGATGGGCGTGTTGCGCAGGCGGCACACCTCCAGGAGCTTGATGGTCTGGGCCTCCACGCCCTTGGCGGCATCGATCACCATCACCGCGGCATCCACCGCGGTGAGCACGCGGTAGGTGTCCTCGGAGAAATCCTCGTGCCCCGGAGTGTCCAGCAGGTTGATCACGTGGCCGGCGTATTCGAACTGCATCACCGAGCTGGTGACGGAGATGCCGCGCTGCTTTTCCACCTCCATCCAGTCGGAGGTGGCATGGCGCCTGCTTTTCCTGGCCTTCACGGTGCCCGCCATCTGGATGGCGCCGCCGAACAGCAGCAGTTTTTCCGTGAGCGTGGTCTTGCCCGCGTCCGGATGGGAGATGATGGCGAAGGTGCGGCGGCGCGCCACCTCGCGCAGCAGTTCGGCAGGGAAGTCGGTATCGTTCATCGCGGCAGAGGAAACAGGCAGGCCGCGCGGGCACCCTGCCTACGCGGAAAGGCCAAAGAAAAACCGCCGGCAGGCTGCACCGGCGGCACAGGAATTATACCGCGTCAGGCCGCCGGATCACCCATCGGACCCGCGCTTGGCGCGGTACATGTCGGCATCGGCGTGGCGCAGGAGCTCGTCCGGATCCGAGCCGTCCAGGGGAAAGCAGGCCACGCCGATGCTGGCACGCACCCGGGCCTGCTGGCAGCCAAGAGCGAAGGGTTCGTGGAAACAGCCCTCGATGCGTGCGAACAGGGCCTCCAGGTCGGCGCCGGGCGCCACACCCGGGAAGATCCCCACGAACTCGTCGCCGCCGTAGCGACACAGGGTGTCGCTTTCCCGCAGCACCCCGCGCACCCGTCGCGCCACCTCGGCCAGCAGGGCATCGCCCACCTGATGGCCGCATTCGTCATTCACCGCCTTGAAGCCGTCCAGGTCGAACAGGACCACGGAAAAGCCCTGGCCGGTGCGCCGGCCCAGCGCCACCGCCTGCTGCAGGCGATCCATGAGCACCAGCCGGTTGGGCAGCCCCGTCAGGGCGTCGTGATGGGCGAGGTCCCAGAGCTTCTGCTGGAGCTGCTCGGTTTCGGTCACGTCCTGCACCGTGCCCACCATGCGCCGCACGAACCCGAGGGCATCCCGCTGCGCCAGCCCCTGTTCCCGCATGTAACGGACGCCGCCATCGGGCAACAGGATCCGGTGCACCACGGTCTGGGGTTCGCCGCTGGCGAGCGCGTCCGCCACCGTCTGCTGCACCTTCTTCCGGTCATCCGGATGCACCCGGGACAGAAACGTTTCGAAGGTCTGCTCGCTTCCCACGGGCAGTCCAAACAGCCGGTACACCTCGTCGGACCAGGTCAGGCGGCCGCTTTCGATGTCCCATTCCCAGTGGCCCATGCGACCGATGCGCTGCGCCTCGCGCAGCAGGTCCGCGGTCTGTTGCAGGGCGCGCGTGCGTTCGGCTACCTGTTCCTCCAGGGAGTCGCTCAGGGCGCGCAGCTTGGCTTCGGTGGCGGCATGGGCGGCGAGCTCCTCCAGCAGCCGCGCGCGGTCACGCCGGCTGACCCGGACCACCACACCGGTGGCCAGGGTGAGCACCCCCGCCAGGAGCCCCATTGCGCCAAGCCCGGCGACGATGGCGTGGTAGTGTGCCCGCAGCCGCTCGATGGCATCACGGTTCCGCTGCGCATAGAGCCGGAGCAATTCGTCCGTGCGCGCAAGAACCCGCTCCTGGCGGGGCACGGCTTCGCTCAGGAGCAGCGCCTGCGCCTGATCCACCTGCCCCGCTTCATCCAGCGCCAGGATGCGGTCCACGATCAGCCCCACTTCCCGGCTCAGGGTGCGAACGGAGGCAAGAATCACCCTCTCCTCCGGCTCCCGGGTATGGGCCTCCACTTCGCTGCGGGCGGTCATGAAACGGCTGGCGATGAGGTGCACCTGCTGCCGGTAGTCGTCCCGCCGGAAGGGGTCGGTCTCGATAAGCAGCATGTTGAGGCGCAGCATGCGTTCCCGCACTGCCAGCCGCATTTCGTGGATGAGCGTCAGGCGCTGCTGCTGCTCGTCCACGATGGCCCGCACCTGCTCCCGGAGACTCTCCAGGCTGTACAGGGCCGTGCCGGTGATGACGGCCAGCAGCAGGAGTTCCAGGGCAAAGGCCAGTTTGAGCCAGCGGAGAAAACTGCGGTGGGCGGGGTCGGTCATGGGCGAGCACTTGGGCTTCTTCTGCTCTCCCCCGGATTTACGGCGGCGTAGGCCCGGACTTGAGTCCTTTCCTACCCGGGAACGCCCAGCCAGGCGGCCCGCAGGGCGCCCAGCCGCTCCGCAAGCCGATGGCGTGCGATGCGATGCAGCCGGCCATGCTGCCGGAAAAGGATTTCCCCATTTTCGGCGGGCAGAAACTCCACGCCTGCCTCGGCAAGCTGCCGGCGCAGGGCTTCCAGCATTGGATCGGCCACGTTCCGGTCCGAAAGCAGGCGCAGCGTTTCCCCCACTGCCGCAGGGTCGCAGCGTCCCGTCGCGGCGGCGATGAGCCCCAGGGCGCGCTCCAGGGGCGCTATGGCAGCATGGGGATGGAGCGGGGGTGGCTCCAGCTCCCGGCGCAACAGCCGCACCACCTGGGTGGCATACTGCCGGCCGGCGCGCTCCGACTCGAACAGCATCATGGGCGCATGGGCGGCGCGGACGCCTTCCGCGTCAGCGTGTTCCATGGCCCACAGCGCCAGGAGGGCGAACACCTGCGCTTCGGATTCCCCTTCAGCCGCCGCAGCGAGCCGCGCATCCTGGCCCGCCGCGAG
>JBBFMG010000162.1:0-5130 GCA_037478575.1 Burkholderiales bacterium
GGCGAATTTGTCGAAGCGGCGCGTCTGCTCAAGAAGGATAAACTGCCAGCGCGGTTTGTTTTGGTCGGCGATTCCGACCCACGAAGCACACCAGCACCGGCACCCGCCGCGCCGAGGAATAATCCACGCGCCCGCCGGGCAGCCGCGGCAGCCCCTGGGCGAATTCCTCGAGAATGGCGGCGATGTCGGGTTTGCGCGGCATGTCAGCGCAGGAGGTAGTCCAGGGCGATGCCCGCGAACACCGCTGCGCCCAGCCAGTTGTTGTGGAGGAAGGCGCGGAAACAGCCTTCGCGGCTGCGGTCGCGGATGAGGCGGTAGTGGTAGAGGGCGATGGCGCCAGCGATCCCGAGTCCCCCGTAATAAACGGGTCCCATGGCCAGCAGGTCACCGGCGTAGGCGAGCAGGCCCAGCATGGTCGCGTAGCAGATCATCACGGCGGCCACGTCGAAGCGCCCGAAGGTGATGGCCGAGGTCTTGATGCCCAGCTTGACATCGTCGTCCCGGTCCACCATGGCGTATTCCGTGTCGTAGGCGATGGACCAGAACACATTGGCGAGCAGAAGCAGCCAGGCGATGGGCGGCACGCTGCCGGTATGGGCGGCATAGGCCATGGGAATGCCGAAACCGAAGGCGATGCCCAGATAGGCCTGGGGCACGGCGAGGAAGCGCTTGGTCCAGGGGTAGCTTGCCGCCAGCAGGACCGCAGGCACGGACATGGCCCAGGTGAGGCGGTTGAGGGGCAAAATCAGCAGGAAAGCGGCCAGGGCCAGCCCGGCGGCCAGCCAGAGCGCCTCGCGCGGGCTGACCCGTTGCGCCGCCAGGGGCCGGTCCCGCGTGCGCGCCACGTGGGGGTCGATGTCGCGGTCGGCGTAATCGTTGATGACGCAACCGGCGGAACGCATGAGCACGGTGCCCAAGAGGAAGATCCCCAGCACCAGCGGCTCAGGCCGCCCGCCCGAGGAAAACCACAGGCCCCACAGCGTGGGCCAAAGCAGAAGCAGAATGCCGATGGGCTTGTCCAGCCGCATCAGCCGCTCGTACTGGGTGAGGCGCTCGGCGAGTGTCGCGGTGTTCACGGGTTTCGGGTCAGACCGGGAAACCCTTCTTTATAAACCGGCCCTGCCCGCGGGGTCAACCGGTGCCGCTGGCTGCCTGTAGCCGCTCCACCAGCTGCGCCCCCGGCAGGGGCCGGCTGAAGTAGTAGCCCTGGTATTCGTCGCAACCGCGTTCGCGCAGGAAGGTGAGCTGCTCCTCCGTTTCCACCCCTTCCGCCACCACGCTGCAATCCAGGCTGTGGGCCATGGCGATGATGGCGGTGACGATGGCCGCATCCTCGGGATCGGTGGCCAGGTCACGCACGAAGCTGCGGTCGATCTTGATCTTGTGGATGGGGAAACGCTTGAGGTAGCTCAGGCTGGAATAGCCGGTGCCGAAATCATCCACGGAAATCTGGATGCCCATGTCGGACAGCAGCGTGAGGACCCGGATCGCCTCCACGGGGTTGGCCATGAGCAGGCTTTCGGTGATTTCCAGTCCCAGGTGTTCCGGGGCCAGCTCGGCCTCGTCCAGGGCCCGGCGCACCACGGACACCAGATTGCGGTGGGCGAACTGGCGCGCCGAGAGGTTCACCACCACCCGCGACAGAGGGCACTCCCGGGCCTGCCAGCTTCTGAACTGGGCGCAGGCTTCCCTGAGCACCCATTCACCGATGGGTACGATGAGTCCGGTCTCCTCCGCCACCGGAATGAAGCGGTCCGGCGCCACCGGCCCGCGCTCGGGCCGCCAGCGCAGCAGGGCCTCGGCCCCCCGCGCCCGGTTGTCGCCAAGGGCGACGATGGGCTGGAATTCCAGGCTGAACTCGCGCCGGTCCAGGGCATGGCGCAGGCTGGTCTCGAGCTGCAACCGCTCCCGCGCGGCGCGGTTCATCTCGGGCGCGAAGAACTGGTAATTGCTGCGCCCGGTGCCCTTGGCGTAATACATGGCGGTGTCGGCATGGCGCAGCAGGGTGTCCACGTCCTGACCATCCTCGGGATACACCGCCACGCCGATGCTCGCGCCCGTGTGCAGCTCCTGCCCGTCGATGTGGTAGGGCGCGGAGACCGCCGCGAGAATCTTGCTCGCCACCATGCCCACATCCTCGAAGCGGGTCACCGCCGGCAGCACCACGATGAACTCGTCGCCGCCCTGGCGCGCCACGGTATCCCCTTCGCGCAGGCAGCCGGCAATGCGGTTGGCCACGGTCTTGAGGAGCCGGTCCCCCACCTGATGGCCCAGGGAATCGTTGATGGTCTTGAAATGGTCCAGATCCATGAACAGCACGCCCACGTGGTCGCCGGCGCGCGCGGCACGCAGGATGGCCTGTTGCAGCCGGTCCTGCAGGAGCGTGCGGTTGGCCAGGCCGGTGAGCGGATCATGATGGGCCAGATGCAGCATGCGCGCTTCCTGCGCCTTGCGCTCGGAAATGTCGCGCACCGCCGCGACGTACAGGGTTTGGCGCGGACAGGTCAGGCGGCTGACGTGAATCTCCAGGGGAAAGGGCGTGCCGTCCCGGCGCAGGCCCGTCATTTCCCGCCCGGTGCCGGTGAGCGTGGCATCGCCGCTTTCCACCAGACGCTCGAAACAGGCACCCTTCTCGCCGCACACATGGGGAATGAGCTGGCTCACGCTGCGTCCCAGCACCGCCTCCGGGGCATGGCCGAACATGCGCTGGGCCGCGAAGTTGTAGGTCTCCACCTCGCCCCGGCTGTTCACCACCAGGATGCCCTGGTCCACGCTGTCAAGCACCGCGCGGCTGCGTGCCTCGCTCTCGGCAAGGGACGCCCCCATGGCCCGTGCGCGCCGTTCCGAAACCAGCACCTGCCGCACCAGCGGCAGCACCTGCCAGCGCAACAGCAGCGCCCCCAGCAGCACCAGCCCCAGCACCAGGGGCAGCCAGTAGAGCAGGCGCCCATGGAGGGGCGCGAACAGCTCGGCGGTGTCGGCCTTGAGTACCGCCCCCAGGCCCGTGGTGCCCACCGGGGCGAAGGCCGCCGCCACTTCCTTGCGACGGTAATCGCGGGTCAAGACAAAGCCCGCCTCCCCCGCCAGCGCCCGCGCCATGGGCAGCGGCTGCCCATCCGCATGAAGCGGCAGGCCCGGGAGCGGTCGTGGCGTCAGCCGCAGGGGCAGGCAATCCATGCGGTCCGGCCCCCTGGCCGCGCACAGCGCGAACTCGCCGGTCTGCCCCAGGCCCCGGTAGCCAAGGGTGAGCCCGGCCAGAATGGGCGCCGGGCGGCTTGCGGCGAGCGTGCCCAGGGTCGTGCCGGGGACCCGAGCGTCGGCGAGGTCCACCCCGCTGACCAGCCTGGGGCCCTCCGACCATTCCACCCAGGTGGGCAGCGTCCCGCGCACGGGCAGGGTCACGGCCGAATCTGCGGCGGGGAGGCCGAACCGGGCCAGGGGCCGGCCCGCGGGGTCGGCGAAATGGAGCCCGTAGGCTTCGCTGCCGCGGACCGCCGCCACCGCGCGGCGCAGGGCGGCCTGAGCCTCCCCATTGTCAGGTGCACGCAAAAGGCGGACCAGGGCACGCCTGACCGTCGGGTCCTGGGCCAGGGCCGCGACCACCGCCTCGTGGTCGCGCACCTCCCGCTCCACCAGCGCCACGTGACTGGCCAGGGTGAGCTCCAGCGTGCGCGCCACCCAGGCTTCCGTCTGGCTGCGGGTGAGCCACCAGCTGGCCACGCCCGTGATGGTCGCCAGCAGCGCGAGCACCAGGGCTGCGCTGAGGGTGATGCGTCGTTCCTGCACGGAGTGGAAGAACATCGTCTCGCCGGTGGGAAGGCCGATCGGGTATTAGCGGCGGGCGCGGCCGTTTCTTGAGCCCTGCCTGCAGTAAAATGCCCGGTTTTTGGTGCCCGCCCGTGTCCGAAGAACGCCCTCACCGCCCCATCCGGAGTTTCGTGCTGCGCGCCGGCCGCGTCTCGCCCGCCCAGCGCCGCGCCCTGGAGACCCTGCTGCCGGTCTATGGCCTGCCCTACCGGCCCGAACCCCTGGACCTGGATGCCGTCTTTGGACGCAGCGCGCCGCGCATTCTGGAAATCGGCTTCGGCATGGGCGAGACCACGGCCGCCATTGCCGCCGCCCATCCGGAACAGGATTTCCTGGGCGTGGAAGTGCACCCACCGGGCATTGGCAGCCTGCTCAAACAGATCCACGAAAAAGGGCTTGGCAACCTGCGCATCATCCCCCACGACGCGGTGGAGGTGCTGGCCCGCATGATCCCGCCGGAAAGCCTCGATGGGGTGCACATCTTCTTCCCCGATCCCTGGCCGAAGAAGCGCCACCACAAGCGCCGCCTGATCCAGCCCCCCTTCGTGGCCCTGGTGACCGACCGTCTCAAGGCCGGCGGCTACCTGCACGTGGCCACCGACTGGCAACCCTACGCGGAACAGATCCTCGCCGTGCTCTCGGCCGAACCGCGCCTGGAAAACACCGCCGACGGCTTCGCCCCCCGCCCCGCCTGGCGCCCCGTCACCAAGTTCGAAAGCCGGGGCCTCAGGCTGGGACACGGCGTGTGGGACATCCTCTTTCGCAAGCGCGCCGCGCCTTGACGGAAACAGCGCTTTTCGGGTCTAATGTCGGGCTTTCCACCCGCCGCGATGCTGGCTTACCGGCCTCAACAGGCTTCACACGGTGCCGGCAGGCGACGCAGGCAGCGTCTCGACAGCGGTTTTCCGGCCAAGTAGCTCAGTTGGTAGAGCAGAGGACTGAAAATCCTTGTGTCGGTGGTTCGATTCCGCCCTTGGCCACCACCATTCAACGCCCAACCGGCTCCGGTTGGGCGTTTTCGTTTTCAGGTTCCGCGAAACAACGCGGGGCGGCGACCCGTTCTGCGTGTGCTGCCCTTCGTCGCCAGGTCGCGAAGGGCCCACCCGGTTCGACTCTCTTTCGCCCTCTTTTCTCTCGAAATCCGCGCCAACTTCTTTGCGGAAGCGCACGCAAATGGCCTTGTGGCCCAGTGACTTGCACGTGCGTCACTGCCATCGGTTGTCCATCGTGCTTGGATGAGCAAGGCATCAAGCCTGCACGGGGCTCAATGCTGCAGCACAGGGCATCGAGTACAGCCCCGGGCGCCCCTGCACGACCTGGACG
>JBBFMG010000163.1:0-5108 GCA_037478575.1 Burkholderiales bacterium
GCATCCGGTGGAAGTGGAGGCAGCCCGCCAGGCCCATCTGGTGCAGTGGCTGTCCAAGCGGCTGGGCCGCGAGCTATTCGCCCCTGACCTGAGCAGCGCCGGCTTCCAGCTCGTGGGCGGGCGGCTGCTGCCCGCGCAGGACGGACCCGCAGCACAATTCATGTACCAGGATGACCAGGGCAGACGGGTCACCCTCTATGTGCGCGTGCTCGCCGGGGCGGCCGCCGATACCGCCTTCCGCTATGAACGCCGCGACGGGGTGAGTGTCTTCTATTGGGTGGACGGCCGTTTCGGTTACGCCCTGTCGGGGGATCTGGAGCGCGGTCGTCTGCTGGAACTCGCTACCGCGGTCTATCACCGGCTCGGCTGAGCAGCGCACGGTCGGGCCCCCGGCCCAAGGAGTCATCATGCCCAGACTGCGCATCCCAGGCATTCCCCCCTCGGAAATCACCCCGGTGGAACTGTTCCGCAGCCGCCGGGCCTTTCTGACGACCGGCGCGGTCGGACTGGCCGCCCTGGCCGCGCCCGCGCAGGCGCGGCTGCCGGCCCGGGCGAGTCCCTATTCCACCCCGGAGCCCCTCACCTCCCTCGAGGACATCACCCATTACAACAACTTCTACGAGTTCGGCACGGGCAAGGAAGATCCGGCGCAACAGGCCCACAGCCTGGTCACCCGCCCCTGGACGGTGAGCGTGGAAGGGCTGGTGCGCAAACCCGCCGTGTGGGACGTGGACACGCTTTTGCGTTTTCCCCTGGAGGAGCGCATCTACCGGCTGCGTTGCGTGGAAGGGTGGTCCATGGTGATTCCCTGGATCGGCTTTCCCCTGGCCAGTCTCCTGCGCCAGGCGGAACCCCTGGGATCGGCGAAATACGTGGAATTCGTGAGCCTGCACGATCCGCGACAGATGCCGGGCCAGCGCCGGCCCATCCTGGACTGGCCCTATCGCGAGGGATTGCGTCTGGATGAGGCTCTGCACCCCCTCACCCTGCTGGCCGTCGGCCTCTATGGCGAGCTGCTGCCCAACCAGAACGGTGCGCCCATTCGCCTGGTGGTGCCCTGGAAATACGGCTTCAAGAGCGCCAAGTCCATCGTGCGCATCCGCCTCGTGGAACAGCAGCCCGTCACCACCTGGATGCGCGCGGCGCCCGACGAGTATGGCTTCTATTCCAACGTGAACCCGGCGGTGGACCACCCGCGCTGGAGCCAGGCGCGGGAACGGCGCATCGGCGAATTCCGCAAGCGCCCCACCCTGCCCTTCAACGGTTACGGGGAGCTGGTGGCCCACCTCTACGCGGGAATGGATCTCAGGAAGTTCTTCTGAATGGAGCCCGCGTCCCGACGGCCGGCGAGGCATCCCCTGCGGGCCTGGCTCAAGCCCGTGGTGTTCCTGGCCGCCCTGACGCCCCTTGCAAGGCTGGCGGTGCTTGCGCAGGGCGACGGCCTGGGAGCCAATCCGGTGGAATTCGTCACCCATTCCACCGGCACCTGGGCGCTGGTGTGGCTGCTGGTCACCCTGGCGGTGACACCAGCGCGGCGGCTCACCGGCTTTGGCGAGCTGGCGCGCCTGCGCCGCATGCTGGGCCTGTTTGCGTTTTTCTACGCCAGCCTGCATCTGCTCACCTATCTGTGGTGGGACCAGTTCTTCGACTGGCGGGAAATTGCCCGCGACGTGGTAAAACGTCCCTTCATCACGGCGGGCATGACCGCCTACCTGCTGATGCTGCCCCTGGCCCTCACCTCCACCCAGGCCATGATGCGGCGCCTCGGCCGGAACTGGCAGCGGCTGCACCGCCTGGTGTACGGCGTGGCCATTGCCGCGGTGTGCCACTACGCCTGGCTGGTGAAGAGGGATCTCACCCTGCCGCTCCTCTACGGCGCGGTGCTCGCCCTGCTGCTCGCGGCGCGGGCGATTCCCGCGCTGCGCAGGCAATAAAAAAAGGCGGGTAGGTTTCCCCACCCGCCCTGTGGGCCGTGCCAGAATTACTTGAGCAGCGACGCCACCGTGGCCATGGGCTTCGGAATCACCGGAGCAATAGGCGCGGTGGGCGCGGCCGCCGGAGCCGGGGCGGGCGCCGCCGGCTTGGGCGCAGCCTTCTTCGCGGCCGGCTTCTTGGGAGCCGCCTTCTTCGCCGCCGGCTTGGGCGCGGCTTTCTTCGCCGCCGGTTTCTTGGCGGCGGGTTTCTTGGCTACCGCCTTCTTGGCTGCAGGCTTCTTGGCAGCAGCCTTCTTGGGTGCAGCCTTCTTGGGCGCGGCCTTCTTGGCGGCGGGTTTCTTGGCTACCGCCTTCTTGGCCACCGGCTTCTTGGCAGCAGCCTTCTTGGCTGCAGGTTTCTTGGCCGCGGCCTTCTTGGGTGCAGCCTTCTTGGCGGCCGGCTTCTTGGCAGCAGCCTTCTTGGCCGCCGGTTTCTTGGCGGTCGCCTTCTTGGCTGCAGGTTTCTTGGCGGCGGCCTTCTTCACCGCGGGCTTCTTGGCGGCCGGTTTCTTGGCAGCAGCTTTCTTGGCTGCAGGCTTCTTGGCGGTCGCCTTCTTCGCTGCGGGCTTCTTGGCTGCCGCCTTCTTGGCGGCGGGCTTCTTGGCCGCAGACGCGCCAGACGAACTGCCAGCTGCCGCTGCGGCCATTTCCAGTGTTGCCATGGTCGAACTCCTTTTCCAAACGTTAAGGGTTGAAACCGGCGCGGCCCGGGGCCACGCCACCCGGCGGCAGATGGCTTCCAATTGACTCACGCGCAACTCTTACCTTTCGTGACTCAGTTGAAAGTTCGCCACCGCCTGGTGACGCGAAATTTATGGCAGCGACTGAATGCACACAATAGGCGTCAACGCAAATCGGGCGTTTTTCTGCTGGAAAAACCGGGATCTCGGTGGTTTGGTCGCGAGTCGATACCAATTCGCCAAGGGCCCCATGGCGCGCAATGCAAGCAACGACGGGGGTTCCGCGAGTTGGTATCGACCCGAAACTGACCGGGCTGGCAAAAATAATTTTTTGGGCGGTTGCGCGCCGGGAACCGCTCAGGAGGCCGCGGACGGATCGGCTGGCAGCAGGTGTTCCAGGGCGTACAGGGCCTCGACGGGTTCGCGCTCCCGGATCAGGAAGGACTGGGCGCCGCTCACCATGACCTCCGCGGCCCGCGGCCGGCTGTTGTAGTTGGAGGCCATGCTCATGCCGTATGCCCCGGCGGACATGATGGCCAAAAGATCGCCCTGGGCCAGGGCAAGGCGGCGGTCGTGACCGAGGAAGTCACCGCTTTCGCACACCGGCCCGACGATTTCCCAGACCCGCACGGGGTCATCGTGGGGCTGCACGGGCATGATGTCGTGCCAGGCATCGTACAGGGCGGGCCGCATCAGGTCGTTCATCGCCGCATCGACGATGGCGAAGTTGCGCGTCTGTCCGGGCTTCAGGTACTCCACCCGGGTCAGCAGCAGGCCGGCATTGCCCACCAGCGCGCGGCCCGGCTCCAGCAGCAGGGTGAGACCGCGGCCCGCGAGGCGTTCGCCGATGCGCCGAGCGTAATCGGCGAGATCCGGCGGGGTTTCGTCCCGGTAGCGGATGCCCACACCGCCACCCAGATCCACGTGTTCGAGCCGGATACCCGCGGCCGCGAGCCGGTCCACCAGGGCCAGCACCCGGTCCAGGGCATCCACGAAGGGGGCCACCTCGACGATCTGGGAGCCAATGTGGCAATCGATGCCCCGCAGCGTGAGATGGGGCAGCGTCCGCGCCACCTGGTAGAGCTCGAAGGCCCGGCCATATTCGATGCCGAATTTGCTTTCCTTGAGGCCGGTGGAGATGTAGGGATGGGTGCGGGGATCCACGTCCGGATTGACCCGCAGCGACACCGGCGCCTGGCGTCCCAGGGCGCCCGCCACCTCGTTGAGACGGTAGAGCTCGGCCTCGGATTCCACGTTGAAGCATAGGATGCCCGCCTGGAGGGCCAGGCGCATTTCCGCCTCGGTCTTGCCCACGCCGGAAAACACCACCCGGGACGGATCGCCCCCCGCGGCCAGCACGCGTTTGAGCTCGCCGCCGGAAACGATGTCGAAACCCGCCCCCAGACGGGCGAACAGATTGAGAATGGCCAGATTGGAATTGGCCTTGACCGCGTAGCACACCAGATGGGGCAGCCCCGCGAAGACCCCGTCAAACGCCCGGAAGGCGGACTCCAGCGCGGCGCGGGAATAGACGTAGCAGGGCGTGGCGTACCGTTCGGCGATGTGGACCAGGGGCAGCTCTTCCACGCACAGCCCCTGCTCGCGATACACGAAGGGGTTCACGGCTTCTCCTTGACCGGGGCCGTGGCAGGCGCCGGCGTTCCCGCGGCAGGCTGGGGCAGGTAGAGTGGGCCTTTCACGCCGCAGGCTTGCAGCACCGCGGCGAGCACCAATATCATGGGGACGAGTCGCATGGATGGCATGAATCGGGGGGGCAGGCAGCCCGCATCTTAGCACACGGGAAAAACACCATGACCGAGACGGAATTCAACCGACTGGTGGACGAGACACTGGCCCGCATCGAGCAGGCAATCGAGGACAGCGGCGCCGATATCGACTACGAGACCAGCGCGGGCATCCTCACCCTGACCTTCCCGGACGCCAGCAAGATCGTCATCAACCGCCAGGCCGCCAACCAGGAACTGTGGGTGGCGGCGCGCGCCGGCGGCTTTCACTACCGCTGGGTGGACGGCGCCTGGCGCAATACCCGCGACGGCTCCGAGCTCATGCCCGCCCTCTCCCAATGGGTGAGCCAGCAGGCCGGCGAGCCGGTCACCATCGGCTAGCAGGAGACGCCCGCGGCCGCCCATGCGCAAGAGCGCATTCAACCTGCTGGAGCTCACGGAGCGCCTGGGCAACCTGATCCGGGTGGAGATGCGCCGCCTGGGCGCGGCCTACAAGCTGCATCCCGTGCACCTGCAGGCCTTGAGCTATCTGCGCCAGGCCAATCGCTACAGCAACACGCCCCAGGCGCTCAGCGAGTATCTGGGGCTGACCAAGGGCACGGTATCCCAGAGCTTGCTGCTGCTCTACCGCAAGGGGCTGGTGACCCGCTACGTGGATGAGCATGACCGGCGGGTGGTCCGTCTCAAGCTCTCCGCTGCCGGGCGCCGCT
>JBBFMG010000164.1:0-5097 GCA_037478575.1 Burkholderiales bacterium
CCACCTCGGCGAGGCGCGCTTCGGGCACGCTCAGGGCGGCCAGGGTGGACACGCCGATGCGGTTGGGCCGGAACACCGCGCCGACGCGGCTCACTACCCCCTCGCGGCTCAGGTGCCGCAGGGTGTCCAGCACATCCTCCACCCGGGCGCCCAGCCGGTCGGCGATGGCATGGAAGGGTGCCGGGACGAGGGGAAAATCCCGCTGGAAGTCGTTGAGCAGACGAAAGGCGAAATCACTCATAGGCCGATCCGGTTGGCACGCGCTGTGAAGAAGATCCCGCTTGGGCTCGCCGCCGGCAGTTCGCCCAGCCGGCGGAAGGTGATGGGATCGTAGATGCGCACCGCGTCGTCGTCGCGGCAGGAGAGCCACACCGCCTCACCGCGCGGCGTGAATTCCATGTGCAGCACCGCCCGTCCCGGTTTGAGCGTGGCCACGATGCGGCGCGTTTCCACGTCCAGCACCTGCACCGTGTCGTTGTGGGGAAGCGCGAAGTTGAGCCACACATGGCGCCCCGTGGGACTTGCCACGGCGAACACCACCTGTCCCGCCACCGGCACGCGCGCGATTTCCTGCCAGTTCCGGGCATCGGCGAGCACCACCTCGTGCCGCCCCACCTCGGGCAGAACCAGCAGATTGCCGGTGTTCGCCCAGCCTTCCAGATGGGGCATCTTGAATACCGGCAGTTTTTCCCCCTTGCGGCCCACGCCGGCGAGCACGCGCCGCACCCCGGCTTCGGGATGCCACAGGTCCAGCAGCGCCACGCCGTCCTCGCCGAACAGGCCCGCGGCGTAGAAGCGGCCGTCGGCGCTGATCATACCGTCGTAGGGCTCGCGGCCCACGTTCAGGTATTTGTGCAGCACGGGACGTTGCGCATCGGCGAGGTCGGCCACCCAGATCTCGCCGGCCTCGAACAGGCTGAACACGAAACGCTGGCCCGGTGCATCCACCAGCCCCACCACCTTGGAGGGCCGGCCATCGGCGCCGACGGCCGGAATGTCGGCAAGCAGGCGCAGATCCTCGGCTGCGAAGATCCTCACCCCGCCTGGCGTGTAGTTGGCCACCGCAATGAGGCGGCCATCCTGGGAGATGGCGCCGCCGATGCTGTTGCCACCCTGGATCACCCGGTGCGTCACACGCCGCGTGAGTAGATCCACACGCGAGAGGCCACCGTCACGACCGAACACGTAGGCATGGCGGCCGTCCCGACTGAAGCTGACCGATGCATGGGAGAGGTCGCCCAGGCCTTCGATCCGGCCGAGACTCGTGCCGTGGGTGGTGTCCACCACCTGCAGACTGCCCGTGGCGCGCTCGACGACCACGCCCAGGTCGCCGGTGCCGCGCAGGGGGGGCGCGGCGCAACCGGTCAGCAAAAGGAAAACCAGGAGCAGGACATCAGCGCGCATCTGGAAACCCGGCTTGCAATTGCTCCACGATCCAGGCCGCCTCATCGTCGGACAGGAGTTCCCGCCAGGGGGGCATGGCCGTGCCGGGGCGTCCCTGCTGGATGGTCTGCACCAGCGCCGCCGCCGGCCTGTCCCCCAGGGCCGCCGGGGTGAGCGGCGGGCCAAGGCCACCCGTGAGGCGCAAGCCGTGGCAGGAGCCACAGTCGTTGCGCACCAGGCGCACCAGGGCATCGCGGCGCGCGGCATCCGGCATCGCCTGGACCGCGCAGGGCAAGGCGCCAAGCCCCAGCATGATGATCCACCTCCCGAGAGTGCGGGCATCCATGGCAAAAGGGGCGGCGGCGTGCCGCCCCGCCGCTTTCAATAGATGTCGTTCTGGGTGTTATAGACGTTGAACTTGCCCGTGGGCGTGATCAGACGCTTGTCTTTAATCACCGCCTTGAGCTTGCGCGTCTTGTCGTCCAGCACGACGATGGCCGATTCCTGGGTCTTGCCATTCCAGACGGAGAACCACACCTCGTCGCCCGCCTTGTTGTATTCGGGCTGCACGACGCGCTTGGGTCCTTCACCCAGGTTGGCCATTTCAGCCACCTTGATCACCTGGGGCGGTTTGTCCAGATCGTTGATGTCGTACACGGCCACGGACTGGCTGACGGCGGCATCCGGGTTGAGGGCGGTATCCACCCACAGATTCTTCGACTTGGGATGGGTCTTGATGAACAGCGAGCCGCCACCCTGACCCTTGAGCATGCGTACCACCTTCCACGCATACTGCGGGTGCTTCACCGGATCGGTGCCGATCAGGGCGATCTGGTCATCCCCCAGGTGGCCGGTGGCCCACACGGGTCCGTACTTGGGATCGACGAAGTTGGCACCCCGTCCCGGATGGGGGATCTTGCCCACATCGACCAGCTTGACCAGCTTGTCTTCCTTGGCATCCACCACCGCGATCTTGTTGCGCTGGTTGGCCGCCACCAGGAAGTAGCGCTTGGTGCTGTCCCAGCCGCCGTCATGCAGGAACCGTTCCGTGTCGATGGCGGTGACCTTGAGATTGTTGATGTCGCTGTAGTTCACCATCAGGGTCTGGCCGGTTTCCTTGACGTTTACCACGAATTCCGGGTGGAAATGGGAGGAAACGATGGACGCCACCCGCGGTTCCGGATGGTATTCCTGGGTATCCACCGTATAGCCGCGGGTGGAGACGATTTTGAGGGGCTCCAGGGTGTCGCCCTTCATGATCACGTACTGGGGAGGCCAGTAGGCGCCGGCGATGGCGTATTTGTCCTCATAGCCCTTGTACTTGGAGGTGTCCACGGAACGGGCCTCGAGACCGATCTTGATCACCGCCACGTTGTCCGGAACCTTCATCCATAGGTCGATCAGGTTCACCTGCCCGTCGCGGCCGATCACGTAGAGATAACGGCCGGAGTGGGACAAGCGCGAGATGTGCACGGCGTAGCCGGTCTTGACGATGTTGATGATTTTCTTGGTGTCGCCGTCGATGAGCGCGACCTCACCGGTGTCACGCAGCGTGACGGAAAACAGGTTGCTCAGGTTGTAGTTGTTCTCCTGTTTCTTTGGGCGCTTCTCGGGGGGCACCAGCACTTTCCAGGTGGCCTTCATCTCCTTCATCCCGAATTCCGGCGGCGTGGGGGGCTCGTGCTGCAGGAAGCGGGCCATGATGTCCACGTCCTTTTCCGTGAGCTCGCCGGAGGTGCCCCAGTTGGGCATGCCCTGGGGCGAGCCGTAGGTGATGAAGACCTTGAGGTATTCTGTGCCCCGGGCCAGGGTGATGTCCGGCGTGAGCGGTTTTCCGGTGGCGCCCTTGCGCAGTACACCATGGCAGCCGGCGCAGCGCTCGAAGTAGATCTGCTTGGCGCGCGCGAACTCTTCCGCCGTCATGGGCGGAGCCTTGGGGGTGACCGTTTCCTTCGCCTCCTCGGGCTTGATGGGCACGGGCGCGCCCTTGTAGCGCAGTTCCGGTTCGGAGGTGCCCGGGTGACCGGAGGGCGGGGCATCCGCGGCCAGGGCGAGGGAAGTGCTGCCGAGCAGGGCGATGCTGGCGGCGATCAGGGTTTGGCGTGGGCGCATCGTAAGTCCTCCTTGGTCAGGGATAAGCGGAGCGAGAGATCTCATTTGTGAAACTAGACCGGGGAACCAGGGTCGTCTTTGATCTGTGTCAACCGTTTTCAATGTCGGGTTTCGGTTCGACCCGCACGGGGATGTCCTTTAGCGTCGCCTCTAGCGCCTCGCCCATGCCGCGCGCGAGCTCCCGCGCCCGGCCACCCCTCTCGCGCCGCTTGCGCCGTTCCACCAGGGGTGGGCACTTGTGCTCGTCGTAGTAGGTCACCTGGCAGTCCAGGCAGTGGTGGCACTCGTTGATGACGATCTCGCCCGTGGGGCGGATGGCCTGCACTTCGCATTCCACTGCGCAGACCTGACACGGCTTGCCACACTCCTTGCGGCGCCGCAGCCATTCGAAAGTGTGGAAACGCCCGGGGATAACCAGTGCCGCGCCCAACGGGCACAGGTATTTGCAGTAGGCCTTGCGGTTGAACAGGCTGAGGAGGATCAAGCCCAGGGCAAACGCCACATAGCCCCAGTCGCGCTGGAAGTGGAGCGTGATGGCGGTCTTGAAGGGCTCGATCTCCGCTGCGCGGATCGCCCAGCCCATGGACTGCAGGGACAGCCCGAACAGACCCAGCATGATCACGTACTTGAGGGCGAGCAGGCGCTCGTGCACCACCTGCGGCAGCTGGAAGCTGGGCAACCGGAACCGCTGCCCCAGCTGGAAGACGAGCTCCTGCAGGGCCCCGAAGGGGCACAGCCAGCCGCAATAGACACCCCGTCCCCAAAGCAGCAGGGTCACCGCCACGAACGACCACAGGAGGAACAGCATGGGGTCGATCAGGAAGGTATCCCAGCTGAACTGGTGCATGACCGCCTGCACGAAGGTGAGCACATTGATGATGGAGAGCTGCCCCAGCGCATACCAGCCCACGAACAGCAGGGTGTAGAGCAGGAAACCCAGACGGATGCGGCGCAGCAGCCTCGGGTGGCGGGCGAGATAGTCCTGGAACAGCAGAATGCCCGTCAGTCCGAGCAGGCCGGCGCCCAGCAGCACGATTTCGGGCACCCGCTGGCGCCATACCGAAGGCCAGATGGCCGGGGCCTCGCCCGAGGCAGACGGGGAAGCGGACGCTGGCGCCTCCACCGGGGCCGCGGGTACCGCGGCAACGGGTGGCGGTGCCACGGCCGCCGGGGCGGGAAGAGGGGCGTGGAGACCGGGTTTGGCTAACCTGGTCTGCCCGGGCACGAATTTTGTCCCTTTGGCTCCGCCAAGCCATTCGCCCTGCGTGGCGGGTGAACTGGCCGGGGGGCTGGCGGGGGTGTCTTCCGTCCAGGCTGCGGGAGTGATGCCCCGGGATGCCGCCACCCCGCCTGACGGCACGGTTGATCGTGGCATTGATCACCATCACGGTGATGGTGGCGCCCGAGATGGCGTCCACCGTAGCGTGACCCGGCTGGCGCGCACCCACCAGAATCCCGCCATCGGCGGGCTTGCCCTGATACTGAGCAATGAAGTCGGCCAGGCGTGCCTCGCTCACACCGGCTGCCAGGATGGGTTCCTCGTGCTGAATGATGCGCACGCCCCGAATGCGCCCCATTAGATCGAGTCCCACAAGGAGCTGG
>JBBFMG010000165.1:0-5094 GCA_037478575.1 Burkholderiales bacterium
GCCTTCGGTCTCGTAAAGTTGCGCGAGGGCGATCTGCGCCGGCACGTGACCCGCTTCGGCCGCGCGCGCAAGCCAAACCAGGGCTTCCCCCCGGTCCGCCACCACCCCTGCGCCCTTGCGGTACATCTCGCCCAGCACATACTCCGCCTCGTGCACCCCCTGCTCCGCCAGGGGCGCGAGCAGGAGGAAAGCCTGGGCATAGTCGCGCGCCTGATAGGCTGCCTGGCCCTGGGCGAGATCGTCGCCGCGCGCCGCCCCGACACCGAGGCTCGATGCCACCGCAATCAGCGCGAGAACGGGGCTTCTACAGATGCGCCACATAGTCCTTGTACAGGCAGCGGTCCATCACCACCGTGATGCCGGCTTCCACCGCCCGTCGGGCGGCCGCCTCGTTGACGATGCCCTCCTGGATCCAGAGGGCCGGGATCTTCAGACGGATGCACTCGTCCACGATGGCATCCAAATGTTCGGCAGCGCGGAACACGTCCACCAGATCGATGGGTTCGGGCACGTCCGACAGGCGGGCATAGGCCTTTTCGCCCAGGATCTCGGTCACGCCCGGACGCACCGGGATGATGCGGTAGCCGAAGCCCTGCATGGCACGCGCCACCTGGTGGCTGGGACGGTCGGGCTTGGGTGACAGGCCCACCACGGCAATGGTCTTCACCCGCTTGAGCAGATCGCGGACCACCTCGGGTGGCGGATTGACGAAACTCATGGCGCTTCCTTTCCTTCGGGCAGCCGGCCCCAGGCCAGCAGATGGCGGTCGCTCACCGCCTCCACCCTGAAGTGGGTGAAGCCCGCCGCAGCGAGCTGAGCCGCCACTTCCCGGGGCTGATAGGCGGCCAGCAGCGAATTGAAGAAATCCCGGCGCAGCACGGCCGGCGCATCCGCCGCGTGGCAGGCGACCAGACGCTCCGCCTCTTCGATGGAAGATGGCCGCATGAGATCCATCACCAGCACGCAGGCACCGGGCCGTCCGGCCATGCGGATGGTGTCCCACAAGACCGCCGGATCGGCCAGATGATGCAGCAGGCTGTTGGAGATCACGGCGTCATAGCCGCCGGCAACGGCCGCGGGCAGCCGCCGCAGGACGAGCTCGATGCGTCCCGCGAGATCCTCGGCCTCGACCCGCCGGCGCGCGAATGCCAGCATGGGCGCGCTGCCGTCCAGGGCGGTGAGGTGCGTGTCGGGGAAGGCGTGGGCGAAGCGCACCGTGACATCCGCCGGCCCGCAGCCCAGGTCGAGCACGCGGCCGCCCCGGAAATCGGGAAAGCGCGCGCGGAAATGCTCCACGAAGGCCTGGTGCGGTTCGGAAAAATCGGCCTCGGCGTAGGCCCGCGCCTGCTCCACGTCATCCATCAGTTCCGGTTCCGGTGTGCGTTCCATGACGACTCCTCAATAGAGACGCGGCTCGCCCGGTGGGCGGGTCTTGAAGCGCTTGTGCAGCCAGAAATACTGCTCCGGCATTTCCCGCACGCGGTCCTCGATGAAGGCATTCATGCGCCGGGTGTCCGCTTCCACATCATCGGTCGGGAAATTTTCCCATGGGGGATAGAAACGCAGCACGTAGCCCTTCCCGCCCGGCAACTGCCGGGTGACCACCGGCACGACCACGGCGTGCCCGAGCCTGGCCAGGCGCGACAGTCCCGTGATGGTGGCCGCGGGCACCCCGAAGAAGGGGACGAAGATGGAATCACGCGGACCGAAGTCCATGTCCGGCAGATAGTAGAAGGGCACGCCCTGCCGGATCACCTTCACCACCTCGCGCACGCCATCCTGGCGCGAGAACAGGCGCTGCTCGTTGAAGCGCGTGCGGCCACGCAGCAGCAGCCGGTCGAACACCGGATTTTTCTGGGCACTGTACATGGAGGCGGCATTCGCCTCCAGCGCAAGCCGGGCCCCGCCCATGTCCAGTCCCACGAAGTGGGGCGCGAACCAGATGACCGGCCGGCCGCGCACTGCCTGCCAGTGTTCCACGCCTTCCATGCGCACCAGACGCCGGATGCGCTGGGCCGACGACCACCAGAGTATGCCCCGCTCCAGGAAGCTGCGCCCGAAGGCACGGAAATGCCGGCGCACCAGTTTTTCCCGCTCGGCGCGCGTAAGCTCGGGAAAGCACAGCCCGATGTTGACGCGCGCCACCTGCCGGCGCTCGCGCCCCAGCCCATAGAACAGGAGTCCCAGACCCTGGCCGAAGGGGTTGAGCAGCCCAAGGGGCAGGAAGTGCAGCAGCCAGACGACAAAGATGCCGAGACGGGCCATCATGCGGCTCGCCTTGCGCCGCGGGGACGCTTATAGCGGTTGTAACTCCACAGATACTGCTCGGGGCATTCGCGCACCAGGGCTTCGATGGTCTCGTTGAGCAGGCGCGCATCGTGCGCGGGCTCACCGGTGAAGGCCGAGGCCAGGGGACGCAGCGTGAGGTGATAGCCCCGTCCCCGGGGCAGCCGGCGCGCCACCGCGAGCAGCACCGGTGCGCCGGTCCTGGCGGCAAGGCGGCCCACCAGGGTCATGGTGTAGGCCGGACGCCCGAAGAAGGGCGCCCACACGCCCTCGCCTGCAGCGGGGACCTGGTCCGGCAGCAGTCCCACCGCCTCGCCGCGCCGCAGGGCGGCCAGCAGTCTGCGCACGCCCGTGACATCGGTGGGTGCAAGCCTCAGCCCACCCCGGGCGCGCCCGCTTTCCATCACCCCACTCAACCAGCGCAGTTTCGGCGGACGGTAGAGCACGGTGAGCGGCATGCGCTGGGCAGCGTAGAGGGCGGCCACTTCGAAGCAACCCAGATGAGGCGTGAGGAAAATGATGCCGCGTCCCGCCGCCTGCGCCGCCTCCACCAGGGCCCAGCCGTCACAGCCACGCACCAGTTCAGCCACTTCCGGCAAGGGCCGGCCCCAGATCACCGGCAGTTCCATCATGGCTTTGCCTGCATGGGCGATCGCGGCATGACGCAGGCGGCGCAACGCGCGGGCATCGGGCGCAACACCGCTCGCAGCGAGGTTGTCCCGCAGCCGGCGGCGATAGGTGGGTGAAACGGCATAGACAAGCCAGCCCAGCAGCACACCCAGCCCATGCAGGAGCGGCAGGGGCACACGCGCGGCCAGCCGCATCAGCACGGCCATGGCCGAAACGCGCCTTTGGGGAGCCGGGGCAATGTGGTATCCTGCTGAATTCTTACGAACTTCCAGAGAAGAAGCCGCAAAATGAGCGATTTTCTGTTCACTTCCGAATCGGTGTCCGAGGGTCATCCGGACAAGGTGGCCGACCAGATTTCCGACGCGATTCTGGATGCGATCTTAACCCAGGACCCCCATTCCCGCGTAGCCTGCGAAACCCTCGTCACCACCAATCTGTGCGTGGTGGCGGGCGAGATCACCACCGGCGCGGTGCTCGACTACAGCCAGATCGCGCGCGAGACCATCAAGCGCATCGGCTATGACGATCCGGCCATCGGTTTCGATTACGAAACCGCGGCGGTGCTCACCACCATCCACAAACAGTCCCAGGACATCGCCATCGGCGTGAACGAAGGGGAAGGCCTGTTCCTGGACCAGGGCGCCGGCGACCAGGGCCTCATGTTCGGCTTTGCCTGCGACGAGACACCCCAGCTCATGCCCATGCCCATTTATTACGCCCACCGTCTGATGGAGCGTCAGGCCGAGCTGCGCAAGGATGGACGGCTGCCCTGGCTGCGTCCGGACGCCAAGTCCCAGGTCACCATCCGCTACGTGGACGGCAAGCCCAGCACCGTGGACACCGTGGTGATCTCCACCCAGCACCATCCCGAAGTGTCCCATGCCGTGCTCACCGAGGCGGTCATCGAAGAAATCGTCAAGCCCGTCATACCCGAGGCGATGCGCAAGGACACGCGCTACCTGGTGAACCCCACCGGCCGGTTCGTCATCGGCGGGCCCCACGGCGACACCGGCCTCACCGGGCGCAAGATCATCGTCGATACCTATGGCGGCGCAGCCCCCCATGGCGGCGGCGCCTTTTCCGGCAAGGATCCGTCCAAGGTGGACCGCTCCGCGGCCTATGCCGCGCGCTACGTGGCCAAGAACATCGTTGCCGCGGGACTCGCCCGCAAATGCCAGGTGCAGGTGGCCTATGCCATCGGCGTGGCCAAACCCGTCTCGCTGATGGTCAACACCTACGGAACCGGCAGGATTCCCGACGAGCGCATCGTCAAGCTGATCGAGAAACATTTCGACCTGCGCCCCAAGGGGATCATCCAGACCCTTGACCTGCTGCGGCCCATCTACACCCGCACCGCCACCTACGGCCATTTCGGGCGCGACGAACCGGAGTTCACGTGGGAAAATACGGACAAGGCCGAAGCGCTGCGCGCGGAGGCGGGGCTGTAGCCGCTGCCGCATAATTGCCCCTCTTTATGGAAGGCAAGGTTGGGGAGGAAGCGCTTAAGCTGTGTATCGCAGCTGAAGCCGCTGCCACAGACTTGGCCACTGCCGTGGGAGGCGCTTCAGCGGCGATCAGGGGCTTGACTATAAAGTAAAGGCCTGACCCCGAATGGCCCAGACTTCGCCACTGCCGTGGGAGGCGCTTCAGCGGCGACCGGAGGCGCCGATGGGGCTCATCGCGGCTGAAGCCGCTCCCACAGACTTGGCCACTGCCGTGGGAGGCGCTTCAGCGGCGATCAGGGGCTGGACTATAAAGTAAAGGCCTCGTATCTTGCGCCCGCCCGTGAAGTGTTCTTGACTGAAGGTGCTGAGCGGGCGGGGTCTGGGCAAACCGGAAAGGCCGAAGGCCACGAGCCTGTGGGTCAGATTGGGCCCAGGCCCTGTTCTCGTTCATGAAGACCGTACGGTAACTTAAGCCAGTCCGAAGGGACCAAGCTTGGATGACGAGGAAGGTGGACGATGAACGAGATCTGCAACTATGTGGGCATCGATGTTTCCAAGCGCAAGCTGGATGTCGTGTTGCGCGTGGGCGAGAGCATGCGGCACAAGGTGTGCGAGAACACCCGCTCGGGATTTGCCGCGCTGGTGGCGTGGCTTGACAAGCACCAGGCGGTGCCGTCGCAAACCCACGTGTGTCTGGAGGCCACGGGTCCTTATGGGGAGGCGGTGGCGCTGG
>JBBFMG010000166.1:0-5086 GCA_037478575.1 Burkholderiales bacterium
GAGCGGGACATGGCCTACGCGGCGCGCCGGCCGGACGTGGTGGGCGGGGTGGACTGAAAGCGTTTCAGAAAGGCAGCTTTAAATCCGGCGCGGCTTCCCGCAGCACACGCCGGAAATCGGCCTGGATGCGCTCCAGCGCCGCGGGATTGTCGGCATCGAAGCGCAGCACGATCACCGGCGTGGTGTTGGAAGGCCGGGCAAGACCAAAGCCGTCTTCGTATTCCACGCGCAGCCCGTCCAGGGTAATGATTTCCCGGGCATTGGGAAAACGCGCCGTGGTCTTGAGTTTTTCCATCAGCGCATAATGCTCGCCCTCGGCCATCCGGATGTTGAGCTCGGGGGTGTTCACCGTGTCCGGCAGGCTGTGCAGGGTGGCGCTCACATCCGGCTGGCGTGACAGGTATTCCAGCAGCCGGCAGCCTGCATACAGGCCGTCGTCGAAACCGTACCAGCGTTCCTTGAAAAAGATGTGGCCGCTCATCTCGCCGGCGAGCAGCGCGCCGGTCTCCTTCATCTTGGCCTTGATGAAGGAATGGCCGGTCTTCCACAGGATGGGTTCGCCGCCGCGGGCACGAATCCAGTCGAACAGCCTGCGCGTGGATTTCACGTCGAAGATGATCTTGGCCCCCGGATTGCGCGCCAGCACGTCATCGGCGAACAGCATCAGCTGCCGGTCCGGGAAGATGATTTGGCCTTCCCGCGTGACCACGCCGAGGCGGTCGCCGTCACCGTCGAAGGCCAGCCCGATTTCCGCATCGCCCGCCTTCAGGCGTGCGATGAGGTCCTGCAGGTTCTTGGGTTGCGACGGGTCCGGGTGGTGATGGGGGAAGGTGCCGTCCACCTCGCAGAAGAGTTCGGTCACGTCGCACCCCAGGCGCCGATACAGGCGCGGCGCATAGGCGCCGGGCACGCCATTGCCGCAGTCGATCACGATCTTCATGGGACGCGCGAGCTTGACATCGGAGACGATGCGCTCGATGTAGCGTTCCGCGATGTCCTCCTGGCGGTAGCTGCCCTCGCCGTGGCTGAGGGCGTTGTCGAGCAGGCGCCGGCGCAGCGCCTGGATGGCCTCACCCGCGAGGGTTTCGCCGCCCAGCACCATCTTGAGGCCGTTGTAATCCGGCGGATTGTGGCTGCCGGTGACCATCACGGCGGAATGGGTGTTGAGCTCGAAGGCGGCGAAATAAGTCATGGGGGTCGCCACCATGCCGATGTCGATGACGTCGATGCTCGCCTTGCGGATGCCGCGTGCCAGGGCTTCGGCCAGCGCCGGCCCCGACAGGCGACCGTCGCGGCCGATGACGATGGCGCGCTGCCCGCGGTCCTGCGCCTCCGAGCCGATGGCATGGCCGATGGCTTCCACGATCTCCGGCGTGAAGGTTTTGCCGACAATGCCGCGGATGTCGTAGGCCTTGAAGATTTCCGGGGGAAGATTCTGCATGGGGGCTCCGTGTTCAGGCTGCACAGGATGCAGGGGCATTATGACGGTTCGGCCGGGAGGCGGCCAGCGCTGGCCGCCGCAGATGGGCGGCGAAATGTTCCAGCAGACGTCGCGGCAGCCAGTCGAAAGTGCCGGGAAAAGGACCGCTGACGAAACCCACATGCCCGCCCTGGGCGGGGAATTCCAGGGTCACGGCCTGACTCACCTCCTCTGGCGTGGGCAGGGCATGGGCCGGCAGGAAGGGGTCGTTGCGGGCGTTGAGAATGAGGGTGGGCACGGAAATGGAATTGAGCCACGGCTTGCTCGACGCCCGGGTCCAGTACTCGGTGGCGTCGCGGAAACCGTGCAGGGGCGCGGTGAACAGATCGTCGAAGCGGTACAGGGTGGCTGCCGCGCGTATCGCCTGCGGACTCACGGGCAGATGGTGGCGGGCGATCTTGTCCAGGGCCTTGGCCCGCAGCGTGACGAGGAAATGGCGCACGTAGAGATGGCGGTTCAGGCCCTGGTCCAGCGCCCGGCCGGCCGCCATCAGGTCCATGGGGGCCGACACCGCCGCCGCGGCATCGAGCAGGGGCAGGCATTCCGGCCCCCACTCGCCCAGCCATTTGAGCAGGGCGTTGCCGCCCAGGGAGACCCCCACGGCGAACAGGGCGCGGCCCGGAAATTCGGCACGGAAGCGGCGCAGGATGAGGTCGATCTCGGCCGAGTCGCCCGAGTGGTAGGCACGGGGCAGGCGGTTGGGTTCGCCGCTGCAGCCCCGAAAGTGGGGCACCACGCCGCGCCAGCCGCGCCGGCGCACGGCCTGCATGAGCGCCCGCGCGTAGTGCCCGCGCGAACTGCCTTCCAGGCCGTGGAACAGCACCACCAGCGGCGCGTCCTTGGGGCCGTCCACCCAGTCCAGATCGAGGAAATCACCATCCGGCAGCACCCAGCGCTCGCGCCGGTAGGGAATGTGGGGCAGACGCAAGGCGAGCGCGGCGTACAGGGTCTGGGCATGCCCCCCGGGCAGCCAGCGCGGCGCGCGATAGGTGGAGTGCTCGAGGCGGCCTGGCATCAGTGGAGGGGTTGACCGGTACGCTGGGCCGACACTACGCCCGGCGCGGGCGAGGCGTGGTGCAGGATCATGCGCCAGCCGGCGGGGGTTTCGCGATAGACGTTGGTGGCACTCATGGGGGCCACCGGCTTGCCGTCGGGCACCATGATGTGTTCCTTGACGATGTGGATGGCCAGCCCATCGCGGCGGGTGATTTGGATGGGTTCGATGCCGAAGCGCATGGCCACCTGTGCGCCGAGGATTTCCCGCCAGCCCTGGGCCACCGCGCGTGCGCCCCTGAGCGGGCTGCCCATGGGATGCACGCACACCACGTCCTCTGCCTCGTCCCAGACGGCGAGCATGGCATCCAGGTCGTTCTGTTCGAAGGCGCGGTAAAAGGCGGCCTCGGCTTCCTCGGGGGATGGAAAACGGACGTTCATTGGGAGGCTTCCGGCGTTCCGCTATAATGGATGACGCTATCCTGTTTGGCGAACGAAACCATGCACATCGCGCCTGAACTGCTCGAGAAATATAGCAAGCCCGGGCCCCGCTACACCTCGTATCCGACCGCGCCCTATTTTACGGAGGCGTTCGGGGAAAGGGAATGGCGCGAGGAAATCGCCCGCACCCGGAACGACAGCCGCGGACTTTCCCTCTACATTCACATCCCGTTCTGCGACACCCTGTGCTACTACTGTGGCTGCAACATGGTGGCCACCCATGATTACAGCAAGGCGTCGCGCTACCTCGACGTGCTGGAGCAGGAAATCGACCGGGTGGCGGCCCTGCTGGCGCCACAGCGGCGGGTGGAACAACTGCACTGGGGCGGCGGCACGCCCACCTATCTCCACCCGGATGACATCCGTCGCCTCGGAGCCTATGTGCAGAGCCGTTTCGCCTTTGCCCAGGACGTGGAGGCCGGCTGTGAGGTGGATCCCCGCGAGCTCACGCGGGATCATGTCGTGGCCTTGCGCGAGGCCGGCTTCAACCGCTTGAGCCTGGGCGTGCAGGATCTGGACGAGCGCGTGCAGCGGGCGGTCAACCGCGTGCAGCCCGAATCCCTGGTGCGGCAGGTCTATGGCTGGATGCGCGAGGCGGGGTTCGCCAGCATCAACATGGACCTCATGGTGGGCCTGCCGCACCAGACCGTGGCGAGCTTCGCGGCCACTCTGGACAAGGTGATCGACATGGGGCCCGACCGGCTGGCGGTATTCAGCTACGCCCACGTGCCCTGGCTCAAGAAACACCAGAAACTCATCAGCGAGTCCGACCTGCCGGACTTCGCCACCCGCATCCGCCTGCAGCAGCTGATGCTGGAACGGCTCACCGCGGCGGGCTACGTCTATATCGGCATGGATCATTTTGCCCGCCCCGGTGACGAGCTCGTGAAGGCGCAGCACGAAGGCACCCTGCACCGCAACTTCCAGGGCTATACCACCCACAAAAACTGCGACATCTATGCCTTCGGCGTGTCGGCCATCAGCCAGACCGACGAAGTCTATGTGCAGAACTGCAAGCGTCTGCCGGATTACGAGGCGCGCATCAGGCAAGGCCGGCTCGCCACCGAACGGGGCTTGCGCATCACACGCGACGACCGCATCCGGCGCGATGCCATCCTGTCCCTCATGTGCGACCTGGCACTCGACCGCGCGGCCTTTGCGCGGAAATGGGAGCTCGACTTCGACGCCTATTTCGCCGACAGTCTGGAGGAATTGGCAGGACTGGCCGCCGACGGGCTGGTGGAGGTCACCCCCGGCGGGATTCGTGTCACGGAACTGGGGCGTATCTTCCTGCGCAACATCGCCATGTGCTTCGACGCCTACCTGAAACAGCCCCTGCAGCAGCCGCGCTATTCACGCACGGTCTGAGTCGCCAAAGCGCTGTGCCGCGGACGGCATGGGCAGCGGCTCCGGCACGTGCAGATAGAAGCCCTGCCCGTAGTCCACGCCGATTTCCTTGAGGGCGATCACGGTGTCGTGGTCGCCCACGAACTCCGCCACACAGGTGAGCCCCAGGGTATGTGCGATCTGGGCGATGGCCACCACGATGGAATGGTCGTGGGCGTCGCGCAGCATGTTACGCACGAAGCTGCCGTCGATCTTCAGGTAGTCCACCGGCAGGTTCTTGAGGTAGCCGAAGGAGGACAGGCCGCTGCCGAAATCATCCAGCGCGAACTGGCAGCCCAGTTTGCGCAGCTCGCTCATGAAACGGTGGGCGTGGGCGATGTTCTGGACGGCAGCCGTTTCCGTGATCTCGAACACGATGCGCCCGGGATTGACCCCGCTGCGCAGGATTTCCCGCTTCACATAATCCAGCAGGCCCGGCTGCCCGAGGGACTGACCCGAAAGATTGATGGCATAGGAGGCGAAGGCATCCGGCGGCAGGCTGGCGACCAGCGCGAGGGCATGGTGGATGACCCAGCGGTCGATCTCCGGCATCTGGCGAAATCGTTCGGCGGCCGGAATGAGCCTGCCGGGCATGACCAGGCTGCCGTCCGGCTCCACCATGCGCACCAGCAGCTCGCAACGGGGCGGCAGGTCCGGCTGGTCGCGCAGGGGCAGGATCTTCTGGTGGTAGAGCACGAAGCGGTTTTCCCTGAGTGCCGGCGGAAT
>JBBFMG010000167.1:0-5078 GCA_037478575.1 Burkholderiales bacterium
GGCTGGATGTCGGTTTGGGGCATGGCGGGGCGCAGCACCGACCTTGGCCGGGAAGGAGGCGCCACGGTAGAGTTCCGGGGAGCGGCGGGTTCCACCGGGGAGAGCGCCACGGGCACCGGAGCCGGCGCCTGCACCAGGCGCACCTGCAGCGGGACGTGCAGGCCACGCGGGACGGTGCGGGCCGGCGCGGGCCACAGGGCGAGCAGGCTCACATGCAGGCAGAAGGAGAGCAGCGCCGCCCAGGCCAGGCGCCGGCGCTGGGCGCGCTGGCAGGGCGGCGCGGCCTGCCAAATCAGGGCATGTCCCTCGACGCCTGCAACACCGGGGCGATGCCCTTCCTGTGACGGCCTGCCTTCCCGCTGCCGAACCATGGCTGAAAAGCCGCGCGCAGGGCCCCCGGCATGCCGTCTCGAAACAGGGGCACCAGGGGACGGCACGGGGGCAACCGCCTACCAGGTGAGGGTTTTGGTATTGTCCCGGAACAGGGCGCTGCCCGTGAGATCGGGATTGCCCACCTTCAGTCCCGGAAGGATGTCTGCCTCCTTCACACCATAGTGCTTCATGCACATGGGACATATCAGGACCGTGGCCCCTTTGTCCATGAGTTCGCTCAGCATTTTTTGCTGCTCGGCATAGCGCGCGGCGTGACTCCTGGAACCCACCTGCACGCCCTTGTCATTGAGGAAGACTGTGAGGGGGTGACCGCGTTCCAGCTGATTCTTGCCGAAGGTGAGCGCCATCGTGGCGCGATGGCCATCGTCGCTGGTCAGGTTGATGAAGAGGGGATCCGTCTGACCGGCCGAAGCCGAAACCAGCGCGTTTCCGGCGAGAAGCGCCAGGGTCAGCAGGAGTTGGGTAAAGCATTTCATGGGAGACCTCCTTCAAGTGAGGGGGAACGGCAAACCGCGTTCGAAACCGGACCGTGGGTGTCATGATAGAAAACGCCCCACTGGAACGAATGCGACACGTTGTCGCACCCCCGACACAAAAAGGACGCCGATATCCAATTGAATTTTCGCGATATTTCTGTATAATCAGCAAGTTCTAATGTTCTGAATCACTGAGAAAGGCATCCCATGCATCTCGGCACCACCCTCACCCAGTTTCTCATCGAGGAACAGCGCCGCGTCGCCGGCGCCACCGGCGACTTCACCGGCCTTTTGAACGACATCGTCACCGCCATCAAGATGATCTCCAACGGCGTCAATCATGGCGGCCTGCTGGGCGTGCTGGGGGCGGCGGGTTCGGAGAACGTCCAGGGCGAAGAGCAGAAGAAGATGGACGTGATCTCCAACGAAATCTTCCTCAAGCGCAACGAGTGGGCCGGCCACCTCGCCGCCATGGCGTCCGAGGAGATGGACGAGCCCTACCAGATTCCCCCGGGCAATCCCCGGGGCAAGTATCTGCTCCTGTTCGATCCCCTGGACGGCTCCTCCAACATGGACGTGAACGTGTCCGTGGGCTCCATCTTCTCCATCCTGCGCTGTCCCGGGGACAGGAACGTGGACGGCCCCACGCCGGTGGAAGCCTTCCTCCAGCCCGGCGTGAAACAGGTGTGCGCGGGCTATGCCATCTATGGCCCGTCCACCATGCTGGTGCTCACCACCGGCCACGGCGTGAACGGCTTCACCCTCGACCCGAACGTGGGCGAGTTCGTGCTCACCCATGAGAACATGCGCATTCCCGAGGACACGCGGGAATTCGCCATCAACATGTCCAACTACCGCTTCTGGGAAGCGCCCGTCCGCCGCTACGTGGACGAGTGCATCCAGGGCAAGGAAGGCCCGCGGGGCAAGGACTTCAACATGCGCTGGGTGGCCTCCATGGTGGCGGAAGTACACCGCATCCTCACGCGCGGCGGTGTGTTCATGTATCCCATCGACAGCAAGATTCGGGACAAGGGCGGCAAGCTGCGCCTGATGTATGAGGCCAATCCCATGAGCTTCATCGTGGAGCAGGCAGGCGGCGCCTCCAGCACCGGGCGCGAACGCATCATGGAAATCCAGCCCACCCACATCCACCAGCGCGTGCCCGTGATCCTGGGCTCGAAGAACGAGGTGGAGCGCATCGTGGCCTACCACAAGGACGCAGCAGAGAAAGCAGCGTAATTCCGCCCCACTGCCCAGCAGGACGCTCCGGCGGGCCCGGGGCGTTTTTCATTCCACCCCGTCCGGCCGCGCCCGACCCGGATCGATGCCACGTGCATGATGCCATTGCAGTCGGTGCGCCGGATGGCTACGATACGTTGGACCCACAACCCAACGGTCTCCATGCGCCGTGCGAGAAGACCGATCGAGGCATTGACCCGCTCCCGGAGACGTCACGCGGAGCAGCTCGCTCCTTCTGCCGTCACCCGCTAAGCGCATCCGTCGACTATCAATGGATTTTCAATGGAGGCAGCCATGCAAGCCTTGATCATCACGACCGACGGCTTTGAAGACAGCGAGCTGTTCGATCCCAAGGAAGCTCTGGAACAAGCCGGCGTGACGGTGCACGTGGCAACGCCGCAGAAGGGCCGTCAGTTTCACGGCAAGCATGGCAGGAGTGTGATTGCCGATCTCACCCTGCGCGAGGTGAAGCCGGAGGACTACGACCTGGTGGTCATCCCGGGCGGCAAGGCGCCGGACGCCCTGCGTCATGACGACGAGGCCCAGCGCATCGTCAAGCGCTTCTTCAAGGAGGGAAAACCGGTGGCAGCGATCTGCCATGGTCCCGTGGTGCTGATCAACGCGCGTGTGGTGGATGGCCGGCGCATGACCGGCCATCCGGCCATCCAGCGCGAACTGGCTGAGAATGGTGCGCAAGTGGTGGACGCGCCGGTGGTGGTGGACGGCAACCTGGTCACCTCGCGCGTGCCGGGGGATCTGCCAGAGTTCATCCGCGCCACGCTCGCCCTCATCGGGCGCGCGCCGACCTGAACCAGGCCAGCGCCCGTTCCCGCGCCCACCCGTGGTCCACCAGGGGGGCAGGATAGTCGTGCCCGATGCGGCAGCCGCTGGCCGCCTGCTCGATGGGCGTCATCTGCCAGGGCGCGTGGAGGGCCGCCTCCGGCACCCGGGCGAGTTCCGGCAGCCATCGCCGGATGTAGCGCCCTTCCGGGTCGAACTTGCGGGACTGGGTCACCGGATTGAAGATGCGGAACCAGGGCTGGGCGTCGCAGCCGGTGGAGGCGGCCCACTGCCAGTTGCCGTTGTTGGAGGCAAGCTCGTAATCCAGCAGCCAGCGGGCGAAATGACGCTCGCCGCGCCGCCAGTCCACCAGCAGATCCTTGGTGAGAAAGGACGCCACGATCATGCGCACCCGGTTGTGCATGAAGCCCGTGGCCGCAAGTTCCCGCATGCCCGCATCCACGATGGGATAGCCGGTCTGGCCGGCGCACCAGCGCTCAAACGCCGCCTCGTCCCCGGGCCAGGGCAGGCCGTCGAATTCCGGGCGGAAGGCATGCTCCACCACCCGCGGGTGGAAGTGCAGAATCATCTGGAAAAACTCGCGCCAGATGAGTTCCGACAGCCAGACCTGGGCGCCCCGCCCGGGCGCGTGCCAGGCATGCCGCACCAGGGTGCGCACCGAAATCGTGCCGAAGCGCAGGTGCACGGAGAGGTGGGAAGTGGCGTCGAGATCCGGCCGGTCCCGCAGCAGAGGGTAGTCCGCGAGCCGGTCCCGGAACGCGGCCCAGGTCTGCTCGGCGCCGCGCATGCCGGGCTTCACCCCCAGGCTCAGCAGGTCGGTGGCGCGAAAACCGAGATCCCCGAGGCTGGGCAGCCTTTCCTGAGGGGGGCGGGCCAGGCGATGCACATGCCCGGCCACGGGATGGGGGGCCAGCCGTTCGTCGTAAAGACGCTTGAGCCAGGCGTTCCGGTAGGGGGTGAACACGCTGTAGGGATGGCCCGCCGCGGACACCACCTCCTCCGGGGCGAAGATCACCTGGTCCGTGAACAGATGGAAGGCGATGCCGTCCCGCCGCAGCCGGTCCGCCACGTGGCCGTCGCGGGCCACCGCCTCCGGCTCATAGTCGCGATTGGCATAGACGGCCTCGCAGGCGAGCTCGCGGGCAAGCTGGGGAATGACCTCGCGCGCCCGTCCCACACGCACCAGCAGGCCACCGCCCATGGTGGCGAGCGCCGCGGCGAGCTCCTGCACGCTGTGCCAGATGAATTCCACACGCCGGTCGGTCCGGTCCGGCAGGCCATCGAGGATGTCCGTGTCGAAGACGAAGGCGCAGTACACCGCGCGCGCCTCCCGGAGTGCACGCGACAGGGCGGCGTGATCGTGGTCGCGCAGGTCCCGGCGGAACCACACCATGGCGCGGTCGTAGCGGGTTGTCATGGTGGTATCGTAGCGGCTTTGTCCGGAGCCTGGCCATGATCCTCGACGCCCACGCCCTGTCCCGGCGCATCGCCGAGCACTGGCAGCGCGAAATCATCCCGCGCCTGTGTGACTACATCGCCCTGCCCGCCCTCTCGCCCGCCTTCGATCCCGACTGGGCCGCCCACGGACAGCTCGACGCCGCCGTGACACTTGCCCTCGACTGGGTGCGGCAGCAGCCGGTGCCGGGCTTGAGCGCGGAGGTGGTGCGCCTGCCCGGCCGCACACCCACCCTGTTCATCGAGGTGCCGGGCACGCGTCCCGGCAACGTGCTGTGCTACGGCCACCTGGACAAGCAGCCGCCCTTCACCGGCTGGCGCGCGGGACTGGGGCCCTTCACGCCGGTGATCGAGGATGAGCGGCTCTATGGCCGCGGCGGGGCGGATGACGGCTATAGCGTGTTCAGCGCGGTCTCGGCGCTGGCGGCGCTGGCGGAGCTGGGGGCGCCGTTGCCCCGGGTCACCCTGCTCATCGAGACCAGCGAGGAGTCGGGCAGCCCGGATCTGCCGGCCTACGTGGGCCACCTGGTCCAGCGCATCGGCGTGCCGGATCTGGTGATCGGTCTGGATTCGGGCTGCGGTGACTATGAACGCCTGTGGGTCACCACGTCCCTGCGCGGGATGGCCACCGGCGTGCTGTCGGTGCAGGTGCTGCGCGAGGGCGTCCACTCGGGCGATGCCAGCGGCATCGTGCCCGACAGCTTCCGCCTCGCG
>JBBFMG010000168.1:0-5049 GCA_037478575.1 Burkholderiales bacterium
GAGCGTGCGCAGCCGCCGGATTTCAGCCACGAGCCTGGGGTCAGTTTGGGGTGTTCGCCTTCGCCTGGGCGCCGAGGAGCGGCAAGCAAGCGCTGCCGGGTTGCCGCCCGCCTCCTTGAGGGCCCTCTTCCAGCGGTAGAGGGTTCTGCGCGACACCCCGAAGGCATCGACCGTGGCGGCCAGGCCGTGTTTGTCAAAAAACCGAAGAATCTTCAGTCGTTCTTGGGCATCTTTGGGGGTCATCTCCCAAAGATGCCCCAGCTTCGCTATCCGGTAAAACCCCCGGACTCGGTATCCAATGTGCTGAACCCGCATGGCGCTCCTCCCTCCACAAAGGAGTGCCAAAGGTTTCTGAACTTATGCAACCGCCGCCGCGCCCGGCCACCGACGAAAAAAAAACGCAGCCCTTGCGAGGCTGCGTTCAAATCCACCAAAGGAGGAGGATGGAGGAGACAACGATAAGACGCAGGCGCGTCTTACGTATGAGCAGTTTCTAATATTCCGATACTTTTTGCAAGCACTTTTTTGCGTCCGCCCGTGTCGGGTTTGGCACATCTTTTAGAATCAGTGCCTTATGCTGCATGGCAGCCCGTCGGAGCGGGCCCTCTGCGCGGCGGATCCAGGCGCCCGCTACAATGGCAAGCCCATTTGAGGGAGCCCCGATGGAGATCGCCTGGCCGCTCACCCGCCTGTTGAAAGCCTTCCTCCTGCCCCCCGGGAGCCTGCTGGTCATGCTCGTGCTGGGCCTCGCCCTTTGGCGACGCCGGCCCCGCCTGGTCCGGGCGCTCTGCCTGGCCGCGACCCTCGCCCTGGGTGCGCTGTCGCTGCCCGTGGTGTCGGCCTCCCTGCTGGGGATGCTGGCCGGGAAGCCCACTCCCCTGCCCAACCTGGACCGGGCCCAGGCCATCGTGGTGCTGGGTGCGGGCCGCTACCAAAATGCGCCGGAATACGGCGGGGACACCGCCAGCAGCTTGGCCTTGGAGCGGCTGCGCTACGCGGCACGCCTGGCCCGCGCCAGCGGTCTGCCGGTGCTGGTGAGCGGCGGCAGCCCCGAGGGACGCGACCCGGAAGCGTTGTTCATGAAAGCCATCCTGGAAGAGGAGTTCGGCATCCCCGTGCGCTGGGTGGAACCGGCATCGCGCAATACCTGGGAGAACGCCCATTTCAGCCAGACCATCCTGGCAGGCGAAGGCATCAGGCGCATCGTCCTGGTCACCCATGCCTGGCACATGCCCCGCGCCCGGGCCGCCTTCGAGGGCGCGGGGCTGGAGGTGGTGCCCGCCGGCACGCGCTTTTACGCACCCCGCGGCGACCTCCTGAGCGACTGGCTGCCGGATGCCCGCGCCCTGCTCGACAGCAGCCACGCCCTGCACGAGCTGGTGGGTCTTGCCTGGTATCGCCTGCGCGGCCACATTGGCTAGAATCCCGTCTCCCACCAACGAGTGACGCTAAGCGGAAGGAACGATGCGATGAAAGCCCGGGTGAAATGGATAGAAGACGCCGCCTTCGTGGGCGAGACGGAAAGCGGTCATGCCGTCGTGATGGACGGCCCGCCGGAAGGCGGCGGCCGCAATCTGGGGCCCCGGCCCATGGAGATGCTGCTCTTGGGCACGGGCGGCTGCACCGCCTACGACGTGGTGGCCATCCTGCGCAAGCAGCGCCAGCAGGTGGTGGACTGCATCGCGGAGCTGGATGCCGAGCGCGCGGGCACCGACCCCAAGGTGTTCACCCGCATCCACATCCATTTCGTAGTGAAGGGGCGTGACCTCAAGCCCGAGGCGGTGGAGCGCGCCATCAATCTGTCCGCGGAGAAGTATTGTTCCGCCTCCATCATGCTGGGCAAGGTGGCCACGGTCACCCACGACTACGAGATCGTGCAGGTCTGACCTTCCCCCCAGCGGCGCCCCTCCCTGGCTTCCCCCCGCCGGCCGGTCTATATAAGCAGAAGGCCGTCGCCCCGAACGGCCATTTCCGAGGAGGAGACCATGGCCACGTTGATCCCCCCATCTTCCGCGGGGAGCCTGCCGCCGGAGCAGCTTCCCTTCGTCGCCCCCTGCCGCACCCTGGAGCCGACGGCGCCCCTGCGCTGGCTGAAGGCCGGGTGGCTGGATTTCCGCCGTGCCCTGCCGGTGAGCCTGACCTATGGCGTGCTTTTCACCGCCCTGAGCCTCGCCATCCTGCTCGCCACCTGGAAGTTCGGCCTGCTGGCCCTCTACCTGGGGCTGGCGACCGGTTTCGTCTTCGTGGGACCGGTGCTGGCGGTGGGCCTCTATTCCATCAGCCGCCAGCTGGCCCGCGACCAGACGCCGGTGCTGGGTTATTGCCTGCGCGAAGGCCGGGACCACATCCGGGAGCTGCTCATCCTCGGCATGGTGCTGCTGGTGGTGCTGCTCCTGTGGGCCCGCGCCGCCGCCATGGTGCATGTGTTCTTTCCCACGGAAGGCGCAGTGGACCTCAGGGCCCTGGCCACCTTCCTCGGTGTGGGCAGCCTGGTGGGTGCCGTGTTCGCCAGTGTCGTGTTCGCCGCCACGGCGTTCTCCCTGCCCATGATCCTGGACCGGCGGGTGGATGCCATCACCGCGGTGATCACCAGCATCCATGGCGTGCTGCGCAACAAGGGGCCCATGCTGCTGTGGGGTCTCCTCATCGTGGGGGCGGTGATGCTGGGCTTTGCCACCCTGACCCTGGGCTTTGTCGTCCTCCTGCCGGTGATCGGCCACGCCACCTGGCATGCCTATCGCGAGACCATCGACGCCTCCGCCTGGCCGGAAAACCGGCCGGAGACGCCCTGACGGGATGGCCGGAATCGAATTCCTGCGCAGTACCGACCGGGCACGCTTCGCCACGCCCCTGGCGGATTTCGCAACGGTCTCCCAGCCGCTCGAGCTGCGGCGCGACCCGCTGCTGGGACACACCGCCATCCTGAACCCGGCCCTGGCGGACAAGGCGCCCCTGCTGTTTCCCCCCGTGGACCGGGCGTGGCTCGCCGAGTGGGTAGAAAAAACCCGCAGCGGCTGTGTGTTCTGCCCCTCGGGGCTGGCAGCCACGCCCAAATTCGATCCCCACCTGGTGCCGGAAGGGCAGATCCGGGTGGGCGAGGCAGTGGCGATGCCCAATCTGTTTCCCCTGGCGCGCCATCACGCCGTGGCGGTGGTGGGGGCGAGCCACTTCCTGGAACTGTCCGGATTCACGCCGGCGCGTTTGCAGGAAGCCTTCACGGCCCTGCACCAGCTGGGCGCCGCGCTCGCCGGGCGCGATCCCGTCAGCGCTTACCTGGTGGTGGCGGCGAACTACCTCTTCCCGGCGGGCGCAAGCCTGATCCATCCCCACTTCCAGCTCCTCGCCGGAGCCGAGCCCCATGCCCACCAGGCGCAACTGTGCCGGGCCTGGGCGGACTGGCACGCACGCCATGGCGGCGTGTTCGCCGACGCCCTGGTGGAAACGGAACGGACACTCGGCGAGCGCTATCTGGGACAGACCGGACGCTGGCACTGGCTTGCCGCCTTTGCGCCGCTGGGGCTGCACGAAATCCAGGCCGTGCACACGGAAGCCGCCCGTTTCGACCGCCTCGGTGAATCCGACCTCGCGGCATTGGCCGACGGCCTGTCGCGCGCCCTGCGCGTCTATGAAGGCCTGGGCCACGTGAGTTTCAACTTCGCCCTCTACAGCCAGCCGGACACACCCGGTGCGCGCCTGTTTCTGCGCCTCATCGCGCGCCAGCACCCGGCACCCGCCTACCGCAACGACGATTACTTCCTGCAACGACTGCTCGGCACGGAACTCATCCTGCTCGCGCCGGAGGAGCTGGCCCGGCGCGCGCGCCCACTGTTCCCCTGAAACCGCGTTACACTGTGGCCGCTTCCGCCGGGAACACTGCGGCCGACGGTTTTCGGCCATCCCCTCGTGGTGCGGAAGCACAGGCAGAAATCCGGGAAAAGCGTTTTCAGGAGGAACCATGAAACGACGTGATTTTCTGCGCCTTACCGCTTTCGTGCCGCTCTACCTCGCCACGCCCCGTGTGGCGCAGGCGGCGCGCGATGCTTCCTGGCGCACCTTCGACCTCACCTACGAATTCGACCTTTCGGCTCATGCGGGTGCCGGCCAGCTCTGGCTGCCCCTGCCCCAGGATGCGGGGGATTACCAGCGCGTGTTGTCCGTTCACTGTGCCAGCCCCGTACCGGCCACCCTGCATTGGGATGACACCTATCACGCACCCATCCTGCGCGTGGTCCTGGGCGCCGAGGAGCGCAACCGCACCCTCACGGTGAGCGCGCGCGTGGCCACCCGCGACCGGGCCATGCCTCTGCCTGGGCGGCACCTGAAGGACGCCGCGCAAGCCGCGCTCTATCTGCAGCCCACCGAGCACATGCCGGTGGATGGCATCGTACGCGACACGGCGCTGCGCATCACGCGCGGCCTGCGCGGACCCGACGCCAAGGCACGCGCCATCTACGAATGGGTGGTGGACAATACCTTTCGCGATCCCAAGACGCGCGGCTGCGGGCTGGGCGATATCAAGTTCATGCTGGAATCCGGCAACCTGGGCGGCAAGTGTGCCGACATCAACTCCCTGTTCGTGGGGCTCGCCCGCGCCGCCGGCGTCCCCGCGCGGGAGTTCTACGGCGTGCGGGTTGCAGACTCCGCCCAGTTCAAGAGCCTGGGCAAGGCGGGCGATATCTCCAAGGCGCAACACTGCCGCGCGGAATATTTCTCGCCGCGGCGCGGCTGGGTGGCCGTGGATCCGGCGGACGTGCGCAAGGCGGTGCTGGAAGAAAAGCTGCCCCTCGACGACCCCCGGATCGTTGCACTCAGAAAGCGCCTGTTCGGCTATTGGGAAATGAACTGGGTGGGGTTCAATTACGGGCGGGATTTCACCCTACCCCAGGGCGACACCGTGCCCTACCTCATGTATCCCTACGCCCGCTTCGGCGACAAGGTCTCGTGCTTAAGCATCGGACAGGCAGGGGAACTCCGCGCCGGCGCGGCGAGCGTGGCCGTAACCGACGTGGAGAATCGGCCCACCAGGCACTGCGGACGCGGAGGCATGGG
>JBBFMG010000169.1:0-5012 GCA_037478575.1 Burkholderiales bacterium
GTTCGCGGGGGGCAACCTGCCGTTCCTGGTGGTGTACGCCGCGGCGGGCGGCGCGCTGGCGGTCCTGGTGTTTGCCCTGTCGGTGGTCTCCCTGCCCATGATGCTGCACCGCAAGGCGGACATCGCCCACGCCATCGTCACCAGTCTGTGGGTGGTGCGGGAAAACCCGTTGACGATGCTGGTGTGGGGGGCGATCATCGTTGCCCTCACGGCCCTGTCCTTCGCCCTGTGGCTCATTCCCATGATCGTGGTCTTCCCGCTGCTGGGCCACGCCACCTGGCATGCCTACCGGGATCTGGTGGGCGAATAAGCCTCTTGCCCAACCAGGAAATGCGCCCTGCGGGGCGCATTTTTTTGGCGGGAACCGCGGCGGGGAAGACGGGTCCCATGGCTGATTCCCCTGCGGAGACACCATGGCCTACAGTGAACAAACCGTGCAATGGGTGCGCGCCTGGTCGGCGCGCACCTTCAGCTTCGCCGTGACCCGGCCGGCGCCCCTGCGCTTCCGCAACGGCGAGTTCGTGACCCTGGGACTGCGCCGGGAAGGCAAGCTGGTGGCCAGGGCCTATTCCATCGTTTCCACCAACGATGCCGAGCACCTGGAGTTCCTGAGCATTCACGTGCCGGACGGTCCCCTCACCAGCCTCCTGGCGCAGGTCAGGCCCGGGGCGACGGTGTGGGTGAACGACAAGCCCACCGGCACCCTCACCCTGGACCACATCCGTCCGGGACGGGTGCTCTACATGCTGGCCACCGGCACCGGCCTGGCCCCCTTCATGAGCCTGGTGCGCGACGGCGAAACCCACCGCCGCTTCGAACAGGTGGTGCTCGTGCATTCCGTGCGGGGCGTGGCGGAACTCGCCTACCGGGAGGAGCTCACGGCACGCGAGGATGGCCGCTTCCACTACGTGCCCACGGTCACCCGCGAGACTTTTCCCCTGCAGGCACGCGGCGCGGACTTGTTCCGCTCGGGTGAGCTGTCGCGGCACCTGAATCTGCCGGCGCCCGACCCGGAAGCCGACCGCGTCATGGTCTGCGGCAATCCCGCCATGACCCGGGAGATGACCGACTACCTCAAGGCCCACGGCTGGACGCCCACCAACCACAAGGGCGTGGGCAATTTCACCACCGAACTCGCCTTCGTACTGCGGGCATCCTGAGGGGCGCTGGCAAGGCGCCTCAGCGCGGCACGGGCTTCTTGGCCAGTTTGCGCTGGAGCGTGCGCCGGTGCATTTTCAGGGCGCGCGCGGTGGCGGAGATGTTGCCGTCGTGTTCGGCGAGCACCTTCTGGATGTGCTCCCATTCCAGTCGATCCACGCTCAAGGGCTCGGCCTCCACCGGCAGGGCCGGATCGCCGCTGGCCCGGCCCAGGGCGGCGACGATTTCGTTGGGGTCGGCGGGCTTGGCCAGGTAATGGGTGGCCCCGAGCTTGATGGCTTCCACCGCCGTGGCGATGCTGGCATAGCCGGTAAGCACCAGGATGCGCATGTCATCGCGCAGCGCGCGCAATTGCGGCACCAGTGCCAGGCCCGACATGCCGGTCATCTTGAGGTCCACCACGGCGAACGCCGGCGCCTCTTCGCGCGCCAGCGCCAGGGCTTCCTCGCCGCTGGCCGCGCAGCGTACGCGAAAGCCACGCCGGGCAAGCGCCCGGGCCAGCACGCCGCGCAGGGTGGCATCGTCGTCCACCAGCAGCAGGTCCCGCTGGGACTCAGTCATTTTCCCCTCCTCGCACCAGAGGCAGCCGCACTTCCGTCACCCCACCCCCTTCCGGCCGGTTGCGCAGATGCACCTGCCCGCCCAACCGCTCGATGGTGGCATTGGCCAGGAACAGGCCAATGCCCAGTCCCTGCCGCGCCGGCTCGGCCTGGTTGTGTTGGGGCAGGAAACGCTTGCCGGCGGCGGCGATGACTTCGGCGGGCAGCCCCGGCCCGTGATCGAGGATACGCAGCACGGCCCAGTCGCCCTCCGTGTCCACTTCCAGTTCCACACCGGCCGGCGAAACCTTGGCCGCATTGTTGAGCAGATTGAGAAGAGCCTGCTCTAGGGTGTCGTCGATGGACAGCCGCGCGCCCCTGCTCATCTGGCGCACAACCAGGGGCGTCTGGGGCCAGAGCAGGCGGCAGCGTTCCGCCAGGGTCTCCACGTAGTCGGGGAGGGCCACTTCGCGCCGCACGCCGCGCTCCAGCTGCCCCACGGAGTCCACCAGGCGCTGGAGCACCGCCTTGCACTGGGCCACCTGCTCCCGGATCAGACCGAGCTGGGGCGCAAGCTCGGGATCGTCCGCGAATTCTTCCTGTAGCTCGCCCGCCACCACCGCCACCGTGGCGAGTGGGGTGGCAAGCTCATGGGCCGTGCCGGCAGCGAGGGTGCCCAGCGCCACGATGCGCTCGTTGCGCAGGACCTCCTCGCGCGCCGCGGCGAGCTCCCGCTCCCGGGCGCGCAGGCTGTCGGCGATGCGCTGCACGAAAAACGTGATGAGCGCGGCGCTGATCACGAAATTGAGCCACATGCCCAGCACGTGCATGCCGAACTGGCCATGCTCGCCGTGCATGGCCAGCGCATGTTCGCCGCCGCTCATCAGGGTGGTGAGGGGTGCCTGGGGCTCCATGCCGGGCAGGGGCACGTAATATTCCAAAAGCAGTGTGTAACAGGCGATGGTGAGCGCCGCCATGGCCCAGGCATAGGGTGCCGCAAGCAGCGCCGCGGCCACCGACAGGGGCAGCAGATAGAGGGACACGAAGGGATTGGTGGCACCCCCGGTGAAATAGAGCAACAGCGACAGGGCCACCACGTCCACCAGCAGTTGCGCGAACAGTTCAGGTTCCACCACGGGCCCGCCCCAGCGCAACCTAGCCCAGGTGAACACCGTGAGCACCACCAGGGCCGCCACCACGGTGAGCATGGCCGTCAGGGGCAGCTCCAGCCCCAGCCAGTAGCGGGCGATGGCGATGGCGGCGAGCTGCCCGGCGATCTCGATCAGCCGCAGCACGTGCAGGCGGCGCAGGCTCTGGTCGGCAGTGTGCGAAGGCATGGGTCGGATGGAAAAACCCAATTGTAGCGCCGCCCCCGCAGGAGTCCGCCTGCGGCATTTGGTCGCAGGAACCGCTGAGAAGATTGGGGTCAGGGCGGTACTTTCGGGCCGCCGGAGGCCTCCCTTTTGATGGTGGGATGGCGTGGGGGTGAGTGAAGGGCCAACGGGGTGACCCCGCGATTGTCCCGCGGCGACGGTCAGGCGCCCTTGAGCTGCCGGCGTACGGTTTCGATGTCTGCCGGCTCAAGGGCGAAGGGATAGGAACGGATGTCGGACGGTGGCGAATCCCCGTAGGGCCGGTTGCAGGCCGAGACGTCGGCCTCGGGACCGGGGCAGCCGGAGGTGCGGAAGGGCTTGCCGCCGGCGATGATGGCTTCCAGCACGGGGCGCGGCAGACCGAAGTCGGTAACCCGGCCGGCATCGTCGAAGCGCATGTGCTCGACCCGGCCGCCGCCATAGTCGATGAGGTAGCGCCCCAGCTGCACCCGCCGCCACTGCCCGGGATCGCAGGCAGGCCAGTCCTCCATGAGGGAGCCGCGCTCCGGGAAGAAGGCAAACAGGTGGTTGTGGCCGCCCAGGTCGCGAATCTGCTGGCAGACGCCGAGGATTTCCTGTTCGGTCTCGCCCATGCCGCAGATGAGATGGACGCCGAAGCGCTCGGGTCCGAACACCTCCGCCGCCCATTCGATGGCCTGCCAGTATTTCTCCCAGCGGTGGGGGCTGTCCACCGCGCGGCCGCGCGTGCGCTCGAAGATCTGGGGCGTGACCGCGTCCAGCGCCACGGTGAAGATCTCCGCCCCCAGGGCCTTGAGCTCCACCAGATCGTCCCGTGTCATGGTGGTGGGGTTGGAAAGAATGGAGACCGGCACGTGGGCCACGGCGCGCACCCATTTATCCAGCAGCACGCGCGTGTCGGCATCGGAATCCGGATGGGTGATCATGGAGATGCACATGCGCTGGAAGCGGCCCCGGTCGGCGCCGGCCCGCACCCTGGCGATGACGTCGTCGTAGCGGACGGTGGGCCAGTCCACGCGAATGAAGTTGCGGTCGGCGTAATCGCGCGCCTCCTCGCGATGCCGCGCAAGGCCGCAGTAGGCACAGTTGGCGCGGCAGCCTTCGGGATAGGTGACCAGCAAATTGAGGCAGTGGGTGCAGTCGGTGCGGTACATGCGCCCCGGCATGAGCCCCAAAGTGATGGCGGCTGCCGTGCTCATCTGCACGTACTCGGGGGAACGCATCTGTGGTGTGCGCCGGCGCATGTCGGGCCGGTAAAAATGAATGGTCTGCTCCATGGTTCGTCGCCCGTCTCCGCGAAAACCCTGCTCCTTCCGGCGGTGCCTGCTCCGCCACGCGAAGCCATTTTGCGCAGCCCCATCGAGGGGTGGCGCCTGTCGCGGCCAGCCGCGCAGCCCCGTGTCGCCGCTGAAGCGCCTCCCACGGGGAGGTTGCCGCAAGTAGAACCTTCTGTCCTGCACCCCCGCCTCCCATCGAGGGAGAGGGAAGGCCTTGGCAGCCTCCCTGTTCCTGAGGGCGCTCCGAGTCTGTGGGAGCAGCTTCAGCCGCGCAGCCCCGTGTCGCCGCTGAAGCGCCTCCCACGGGAAGATTGCCGGTGCGTCAGCCGTCCCGGAAGTATTCCGGAAATGCGGTCCAGCCACGGCGGAATTCGGCATCCCCGCGTCTGGCCGCCTGCCACAGGCCACGCCGGCGGGTAACGGCGCGGGCAAGGCTCACACCGAAAGTATCGCGCAGCTCCGCCTCGTAGTCCTCCAGGGCCCGGGTGCGGCCTGCCAGCCAGTCCGCCGCCGCCGCCCCCGCGCGCTCACCGGAAATCACGGCTGCGGCAATGCCGGCCCCCGTCACGGGGTGGGTGAGCCCTGCCGCATCGCCTGCGAACAGCACACGCCCCACGGCAAGCCGCGCCCGCAATCCGCCCACGGGGATCGCGCCCCCCGTGCGGCGCAGAATGGTGGGAGCCACC
>JBBFMG010000170.1:0-4983 GCA_037478575.1 Burkholderiales bacterium
GCTGCTGGCCGCCATGCTCGAGAACAATCCGCGGCTCAAGGCCCAGCAGCAGCTGCTGGCCGCTTCCCAGCAACGTCTGGAGGCCATACGCGCCGAGCGGGGCCCGCGCCTGGATGCGGAGCTGGAGCTGGCGGACTACGCCCAGCGGCCCCTGTCCGGACGGGATCAGGCGCGCGCGGGCGTGGTGCTCACCTGGCCCCTCTACCAGGGGCGCACGGTGTCCGCGGCGCTGGCGCGGGAGCAGGCCCAGTTCCAGAAACTGCAGGCGGACAGCGAGCGGCTCAAGCGGGATCTCACCCAGGCGCTGCTTGCGGCCTGGCTGGATGCCGACCAGCTGCGGCGCATCGCGCGGCGCGCCGCCAAGGTGGAGACCGACTTTCGCGATCTCGCCCTGGAGCGGGCGCGCGGTCAGTACGAAATGGAGTATCGCACCAACCTGGGTGATTCCATGGCCAAGACCATGGAGGCCAAGCTCCAGAGCCGCAGCGTGGAATACCGTCTCGCCCTGGCGCTGGCCAAACTGGAGGCCCTGGTGGGCCGCCCCCTCGCCCAGCTGGCGGAAAAGAAAGGAGCACAACCGTGATCAAGCATTCCCTCTGGCTGCTGGGCCTCGTTGCCGTGCCGGCGTGGGCCGCGGACCTGGCCGCCACCCTGCAGTGGTCCCAGCGGGTGGAATTGGGCACTGCGGTGTCCGGCATCGTGCAGACGGTGGCGGTGCAACCGGGTGACCGGGTGAAGAAGGGCCAAGCCCTGGTGAGCCTGGACGCGAGCGCCTTCAGCGCCCAGGTGGCGGAGGCCCAGGCGGGCGTCGCCCAGGCCGACGAGGAGGAAAAGGACGCCAAACGCAACCTGGACCGGGTGCAGGAACTCTACAACCGTACCGTGATCGCCGCCACGGAACTGGAGGCGGCGCAGTTGCGCCATGTGCGCGCCAAGTCGCAGCTCGATGCCGCGCGCGCGCGCCTGGCGGCGGCCCAGAAGCAGCTGCGCGACGCCACGGTGCGCGCGCCCTTCGATGGCGTGGTGCTGGAGCGTCAGGTGCAGCCGGGCCAGGTGGTGGCCAGCCAGCTCAAGCCGGAACCCCTCGTGGTGCTGGCGCGGGCGGGAGAGATGGTGGCGCGTGGGCTGGCGGGACTGGCCGAGGTCAAAAAACTCAAACCCGGGCAGGCGGTGGAGGTGGAGGTGGACGGCCGCCGCTACCCGGGCCGCGTGCGCCTGCTGGGGCTGGAACCGGTAGGCCCCAAGGGCGAGTATGCAATTGAGGTGGCCTTCCCGGTGCAGGAGACCCTGCGTGCCGGTATGCCCGCCGTGATTCGCCTGCCCTGAGCCGGCCTCAGCCCGGGTGGCGCGGCAGCGCCTGCTCGGCGGTGCGCTGGTTCTCCTGGTAGTTCCAGGCCCAGCGTGTCTTCCACGCGCCGACCACCATGTTGGGATAGTCGGGCTGGCCCAGGCTGCCGTTATAGCGGCCCAGGGCGCGGAAGAGATTGCCGTTTTCCATGTCCAGGTAGTGGCGCAGGATGGTGCAGCCGTAGCGCAGGTTGGTGCGCAGGTGGAACAGGTTGTGCTCTGGCGTGCCGATGAGCTTCACCCAGAAGGGCATCACCTGCATGTAGCCCCGCGCCGAGGCGGAGGACACGGCGTACTTGCGGAAGCCGCTTTCCACCTGGATGAGGCCCAGCACCAGCTGGGGGTCCAGCCCGGCGCGGGTGGCCTCGTAGTGCACGGTGATCAGGAAATCGCGCCGCTCCGCCGGATCCGGCATGAACCGCTCCAGCCGCTGGGACATGGCCGCGAGCCAGGCTTCCGCTTCCCGGGGATTGCGCGTGACGATGCGGGGCGCGGCCGTGTCGGCCACGCTCTTGGACAGGGCGGCGCGCACGCTGGCCGAGAGCTCCTCATAGATCTGGGCCCCGGCCAGGCTCACGCCCGGCAGGGCGAGGGCCAAGGCCAACACCAGCATGCGCCAGACGGTCACGGTGCTCACGCCTCCGACAGCACTTTCGTTCTCAGGAAGGCCACCGCATCGGCCAGGTTTACGGGCGTGGCCGCGGCATCGCGCCGCCCCTGGTACTCGATGCGGCCTTCCTTGAGGTTGCGTTCCCCCACCACGATGCGGTGGGGAATGCCGATCAGCTCCATATCAGCAAACATCACGCCAGGTCGCTCATCCCTATCATCCAAAAGGACTTCCAGCCCCGCCAGGGTGAGCTCGCTGTAAAGTTTTTCGACAGTTTCCCGCACGGCTTGAGACTTGGAAAGCCCGATGGGCACGATGGCCAGGTCGAAGGGGGCCATGGCCCGGGGGAAGATGATGCCCCGCTCGTCGTGGTTCTGCTCGATGGCGGCGCCCACGATGCGGGAGACGCCGATGCCGTAGCAGCCCATTTCCATGACCCGTGCCTGGCCTGCCTCGTCCAGGAAGGTGGCATTCATGGCCTGGGAATACTTGGTGCGCAGCTGGAAAATGTGACCCACCTCGATGCCGCGGCAGATCTCCAGCGTGCCCTTGCCGTCCGGGCTCGGGTCGCCCGCCACCACGTTGCGGATGTCCGCCACCCGGGGTTCCGGCAGATCGCGGCCGAAATTGACCCCCGTGAGATGGAAGCCGTCGGCGTTGGCGCCGCACACGAAATCCGCCATCACCGCCACCGAGCGGTCCGCCACCACCGGCAGCGTCAGCCCCACCGGCCCCAGGGAGCCGGGGCCGCAGCCCACCACCTCGCGGATGCGCGCCTCGGACGCCAGACCCCTGAACTGACCCACTTCCGGCAGCTTGCCTGCCTTGACCTCGTTGAGCTCGTGATCGCCCCGCAGCAGCAGGGCGACCAAGCCCTGATCACCCTCGACGATGAGGGTCTTCACCACCTGTTGCGGGGAGACGTTGAGCAGGGCGCACACTTCGGCGATGCTGTGGGCGCCGGGGGTGGCCACCTTTTCCATGGGGCGTGAGGGGGCAGGGCGGGGCGTGGCGGGTGCCAGCGCCTCGGCCAGCTCCACGTTGGCGGCGTAATCGGAGGTGGGACAGAAGGCGATGGCATCCTCGCCCGAATCCGCGAGCACGTGGAACTCGTGGGAGCCGGTGCCGCCGATGGCGCCGGTGTCGGCCGCCACGGCGCGGAACTTGAGACCCAGACGCTCGAAAATGCGCGTGTAGGTGTCGTACATCACCTGGTAGGTCGCCTCCAGGCTGGCGAAGTCCGCGTGGAAGGAATAGGCGTCCTTCATGACGAATTCCCGCGCCCGCATGACGCCGAAGCGCGGCCGGATCTCGTCGCGGAACTTGGTCTGGATCTGGTAGAAGTTCACGGGCAGCTGGCGATAGCTGCGAATCTCGCGCCGCGCGATGTCGGTGATCACTTCCTCGTGGGTGGGGCCGAAGCAGTAGTCGCGCTGGTGGCGGTCCTTGATCTTGAGCATCTGGGGGCCGAACACATCCCAGCGTCCGGTCTCCTGCCACAGTTCCGCCGGCTGCACGGCGGGCATCAGCAGTTCGATGGCACCTGCCTTGTCCATCTCCTCGCGCACGATGGCCTCCACCTTGCGCAGCACGCGCAGGCCCAGCGGCATCCAGGTATAGAGCCCGCTGCCCAGGCGCCGGATCAGTCCCGCCCGCAGCATGAGTTTGTGGGACACCAGTTCCGCTTCGGCGGGCGCTTCCTTGAGGGTGGAAAGAAAGAAGTGGCTTACGCGCATGGTTCTGCTGGTCAGGGGAAAAGACCCGCATTATAGCGCGTAGGCCCGGGCCAGTCCGGGCGTGTCAGGCCAGGCGGAATTCGCGCACCGCCGCCTCCAGCCGCTCGCACTCCCCGGTCAGATGATGCGCGGCCGCCGTGCCCTGGGTGACGGAGTGCAGCGTGTCTTCCATGAGCCGGGTGATGGCTGCGACATTTTCCTTTACGGAAACGGCGTCCGCCTGCTGGCTCTGGGTGGCATCGGCGATTTCCTGCAGGCGCTGGGCGAGGCCGGAGACCTGTTCCACGATGCGTTCCAGCGCGGCCCCCGCCTGGCGGGCGCGTTCCACGCCGCTTGCCACTTCGTTGCGGCCGGTTTCGATGGTTGCCACGGCCTGGGCGGTTTCCGACTGCACGGCACTGATCATGCCGGCGATTTCCGCGGTGGCGCTGCTGGTCTTCTCCGCCAGCTTGCGCACTTCGTCTGCCACCACGGCGAAGCCGCGCCCGCCTTCGCCCGCACGGGCCGCCTCGATGGCGGCATTGAGGGCAAGAAGATTGGTCTGCTCGGCGATCTCGCGGATCACCGCGACGATGGCGCCGATGGCCTGGGAGCTCGACCCCAGCCTGTGCATGGTGTCGGTGGCGGCGACCACGGCGCCATGGATGCGGTCCATGCTTGCCACGGTTGCGCGCACCACCTCCTGCCCGCCTTGCGCTTCGGTGCCGGCCACCGCCGCCCGCCGGGCCGCCTCTTCCGAGCGCTGGGCGATCTCATGCACGGTGGCGGTGAGATGAGTCATCGCTTCATGAATATCCGTGGCGCGTCCGGTCTGGGTTTCCACGTTCCGGCGCACCGCATCCATGACTTCCCTCACCCCGCCGGCGGTGCTGCGCACCTGGCCTGCGAGGGAGACGGTGTCCCCGATCAGTTCACGCAGGGTTTGGGTCATGCGGTTGAAGCTTTCCACGATCTCGCCGATGGTGTCGGCACTCTGCAGGGAGCAGGAGAAAGTCAGGTCCTTGGCGGAAATGGCATGGGAGACTTCGGCGATGCGCCGCAGTCGCGTGAGCAGCACCAGATTGAGCAGCCAGTAATTGGCCACCCCGATCACGAGACCTGCCACCAGGCAACCCGCCACGAACCAGGGCAGCATGCCCGGCTTCCATTCCACGAAGAAATGGGCATAGAACGGGAACACGCAGGCGACCGCGAAACCAAAGGCCAAATAGGAAAAAAGCAGTTTGCGCAGAATGCTGGGGCGCACGGCAGATTCCGTAAAAAGTTGCAGACTTCGCCCTTAACGGCAGG
>JBBFMG010000171.1:0-4966 GCA_037478575.1 Burkholderiales bacterium
CGGGTCGCCGCTGAAGCGCCTCCCACAATATGGCCTCCACCCTTGTGGCAGTGGCTCCGTGGGAGCGGCTTTAGCCGCGATCACCAAGGCTGCCCCGGGTCGCCGCTAAAGCGCCTCCCACAATAGGACCTCCACCCTTGTGGCAATGGCTCCGTGGGAGCGGCTTTAGCCGCGATCACCAAGGCTGCCCCGGGTCGCCCCTGGAGCCCTCCCGAAAGCAAAAAAATGGCGGCACGGGGCCGCCAAAGGCTCTCTTGGGCTGAGAGGAGGGACTTCAGTCGCGGGTGCTGGGCAGCACCACCGGATAGCCGTTGCTCAGGGCAGTCAGGAAGACCTCGAGATCCGTGTATTCCTGGCTGCCGATCTTGAGCGGCTGCACCCCGCTGTTGCGGTTGCATTCGGTGAAGCGCACATGGAGCGACTGCAGTTCATCCTTGCCGCGCCAGGTGGGCCAGTGTCCCGCGTCCCCGTAATGGGTGGTGGGCGTCTGGCCGCGCAGGTTCTTGCCCGCCAGCGAGACGTGGCAGGTGGCGCAGGAGAAATTGGTCCAGCCGGCCCTCATGTGGAAGAGTTTCTTGCCCCGCTCGAAGGCGCTCTTCATGGGCTCCCTGGTCACATCGAGGTTGATGGGCATGCCGTTGCTGAAGCTGCCGATGTAGATGGACACTGCGGAGTTGTCGTAGCTGCCGTTCTCCAGCTTCATGCCCTGTTTGGCTGCACAGTACTCGATACGCGCCTCCATGCCCACGATGCGTTTCATGTCCTCGTCGTAGCGGGGATAGGTGAGGCGCAGCCCCTTGAGATCCCCGTTGCGGGCGCCCATGCAGCGGGCGAATTCGCCATTGGCGTTGAGCTTCTTGTACAGCTCTTCGCCCCGCGCCTCCGCCTCATGCCCGCCGTGCAGGCTGTCATTGAAGGGGGGATCCTTGAACTTCCAGTTCACCGTCCAGGCGCTCGTGGCGCCATAGGCCCGGTCCGTATCGATACGGTTGGGGTCCTTCCAGTACTGGTAGGTGTTGGTGTGGCGCGCATCATCCGCTGCCTTGGGCTGCGTGCCGTAGTCGAGGAAGGGCGTGTATTCCCGGTACACACCGTCGGCCGCGATCGCCCCACCGGCCAGGGCCAGGGCCAGGGACGTGGCGATAATCGTCTTGTTCATTTCCATCCTCCGCGCGTCACTTCAGGGTTTGCAGGAAGGCCACGATGTCCCGGATCTCCTGATCCGAAAGCACCCCGTTGGTGCCGTAGGGCGGCATCACGGTATCCGGATTGGCCACGCGCCGGTCCCAGATCTGCTGGTAGAGGTGGGCATCGCTGTAACCCCAGCTCCCCACTTTGAGCAAGGACGGACCGCCGCTGCCGGGCTGGGCATCGCCGGGCAGGGCATGGCAGGCCCAGCAGTTGCCCTTCAGGGTGTTCATGGCCAGCTTCTTGCCGTTCTCCGGATTGCCATTGAGGGGCGCCTTGAATTCGACCTTCTGCGGCTTGCGGCTGGGCATCCGGTCTTCGTAGCTCAGGGAAGGCCAGCGGGAGAGGTCCTGGCGGTGCTCCTCGTACTTGAGCGTGCCGCTGTTCTTCACCGGCAGCGGCCAGAGGGTCTTGTTCTGACCCTCCGGGTTGTAGAGGATGTTGGATGGCCGCGCGGCGGTCTCCCCCCCGGTGCTGGCGCAGCCGGCAAGCATCACGCCCACGGCCACGGCGGCAAGGCCTTGCTGGATTTTCATGGGTGTCGTCTCCTCTTCGCGTCAAAAGACACCCTTGCCCAGCAAGGGACGTGCCAGGCGCGAATCCGCGCGACAAGGTGTTGATTCAGCAGGCCCGGGACAGGCAACGGGGGGACGTGACCGGTTGGCGGACGGGTCACCCTGACCCACCCGCCTGGTGGGTGTGGGTCAAATCGACCCAGTCAGACGGATTCCTGCCCCGCGAGCTTGCGCAGCAGGGTCTTGTAGCCGATCCCCAGCACGCGCGCGGCCTCGGCCTTGTTGTGTCCGCAGCGCTCCAGGATGGTGTGGATGTAACGCAGCTCCATTTCGGCCAGCGTTGCCGGCCGGTCGGGGCTGCTGCCTTCCTCCAGCCAGCCCCGGCCGCCCAGGTTTTCCGGCAGCACAGCAAGGGGCAGTTCCAGCGCGCCTTCCGGACAGAGGATCACGGCCTGTTCGATGACGTTTTCCAGTTCCCGCACGTTGCCCGGCCAGTCGGCCTGCGTCAGGGCGAGCAGGGTCTCCGGGGCGAGCCTGCGCACCCGCCGGCCATGGGCGCGGGCGTAGCGGTGGAGGAAAGCCTCGGCCAGCAGGCCGATGTCCTCGCGCCGCTCCCGCAGGGGCGGCAGCCGCACGTAGAGCACCTTGATGCGGTGGTAGAGATCGCGCCGGAAGGCCTCCCGGGCGACCTTTTCTTCCAGGGAGACGTTGGCCGCCGCGAGCAGACGGAACTCCACCGGATATTCCCGCTCCGCCCCCAGAGGCCGCACCCGCCTGTCCTGCAGCACCCGCAACAGCTTGGCCTGCAGCAGGGGGCTCATGGCGTGGATCTCGTCGAGGAACAGGCTGCCGCCGTGGGCCTCGCGGATGAGGCCCGGGCGGTCGCGGCTGGCGCCGGTGAAGGCGCCCTTCACGTAGCCAAAGAGCTCCGCTTCCGCCAGCGTATCGGGAATGGCGGCCATGTTGAGGGCCACGAAGGGCCCCTGACCGGCGTGCAGGGCGCGCGCCACCAGCTCCTTGCCGGTGCCGCTTTCCCCCTCGATCAGCACGTTGGCGCGGGTGGCGCGCACCTGGCGGATCCAGGCCTTGAGCCGCACCATGACGGGGCTTTCTCCCAGCAGGGCCTCCAGCTCCGGATCGCGCGCAGCCAGGCGGGCTTCCCGCTCCCGCGCGGCGATCTCCCGTCCCGCCTTGGCCAGCACCAGCTCCACCGCATCCAGCCCGAAGGGTTTGGCCAGAAAGTCGAAGGCCCCCGCCTTCACGGCGCGTACCGCGTTGTCCAGGGTGGCATGGGCGCTCACCACGATCACCGGCAGGCCGGGATCGTGGGCCTGGCAGGCACGGATCACCTCGAAGCCGTCCACGCCCGGCATCATGAGGTCGGTGAACACCACCTGGGGACGCACCGATTCCAGGAGCAGCCGGGGCTCCTCCACGGTATTGACCACCGTCACCTCATGGGGCCCGCAGGAAGCCAGCATGCGGGCCAGAAGCGCGGCCACGTCGGGCTCGTCCTCCAGCACCAGGATGCGGTAACCGGTCCCGGGTGGTGACTGGGTTTCGGCGAACTGCGCCATACGCTACATTGCGCGAATCATCGTTTCAGCCTGCATTGTGCCATGAGCGAAACCCTTGCCGCGCCGCTCAGGCGCAGCCCGCCCCAGCCGCTGCGTCCGGGCCTGGTCACCGAGCTCATCCTGGCGGCCGTCGCCAGCGTGCTTTTGATCGGTGGTCTGCTGTTTCTGGGCATCGACCATTTCGTGAGCCAGCGCTTCGCGGAATTCGCCGCCCAGCGACAGATGCGCGCCGGCCAGCAGGTCCAGGCCGCCATCGGCCGCGAGCTGGCTGCCCTGGACCATCTGGCGGAACTGTTGAGCCACGACGCGGAGCTGGCCAACGCAACCTACTACCACCTCTACCTGGAAGGCGAGGCGAGCCACCCTGCCCAGGCCGTGGCGCGCATCGCCCGGACCTTCCAACTGGATGCGGTGCGACTGTGGGAATCCACCGGCCGTCTGATCGCCGCCGCGCCGGCCCTCACGCCCCCCGTGAGCCCACCCAGCGACCTGGACCGGGGCGAGGCGCGGGTGGTGTGGATCGATGGCACACCCTGGCTTGCCGCCAGCGCACCCGTGAACCGGGCCGGCAACCCCATGGCCCTGCTGTGGCTCGCCCGTCCCCTGGGCACCGTGGTGGCGGAGATGTATCCCTCCCAGGGGGAAATTCGCGTCGCCCTGGCACGCCCGGATGCCCCCGCCAGTGGCCAGCGCGTGACGCTGCCCACCGCAGGCAGTCCGGTGTGGCTGGACGTGCGCGTGGACGACAGTGTGGAACGGGCGCTGGCCCAGGTGAAAAGGCTGCTGGCGTGGCTCATGCCCAGCGCGGGGGCGCTGCTGGCACTCATTTTGGGCATCACACTGCGCCGCCGCCTGGCCCCCCTGGCGGAGCTCACTGCGGCCGTCGGCGCGGTGGGCCGCGGCGAGTTCCGACCCGTGGCCCCCGTGGCAGGCAACAACGAAATCGCCCGGCTGGTGACGGCCTTCAACACCATGACGGCAGACCTGGCACGTTTGCGGGAGCTGGAACGCCAGATGGAACAGCAGGCGCGCCTGTCGGCCATCGGCCGCATGGCGGCGCGCGTGGCCCACGACATCAACAACCCGTTGTCGGTGATCCGCGGTGTCGCGGAGCTGGATGCGCGCGAGGCGGAGCGCTCGGGCAACGAAGCACGCCTGAAGGATGCGCGTCTGGTGCTGCACCACGTGGAACGCTGCATGCGCACCGTGGACCAGCTGCTGGCCTATGGCCGCCCGGTTCGGCTGCAGACGGAGTCCACCGATCTCGCCCCCCTCTGCCGCGCCATCGTCGGCCGCTGGCAGGCCCGCCACCCGGATGTCATCGTGGAGTCGAGGGAGGGCGGTGAGCCCCTGCCGGTGAGCGTGGATGCCTATCAGCTGGAACGGGTGCTGGACAATCTGCTGGACAATGCCCGCGACGCGGCACCCAATGCGCCGATCAGCGTCCGGCTTGCACGGGAGGGCGATTACGCCGTGCTGCGGGTGCGCGACCAGGGACCGGGCTTCTCGGCGGAGGCGCGGGCCCACCTGTTCGAGCCCTTCTACACCACCAAGCGCGGCGGCAGCGGCCTGGGGCTCGCCAGCGCCGCCGCCATCGTGCACGCCCATGGGGGCAGTCTGGCCCTGGGCGAAGGCCCGGGCGGAGAACTGATCCTGCGCCTGCCCCTTCAGGTCCAGCGCAGCGGC
>JBBFMG010000172.1:0-4954 GCA_037478575.1 Burkholderiales bacterium
GGTTGCCGCGCCACTCCGGCAGGCGGCAGAGCGGCGTACCATCGGCCAGGGTGGGCATCATGGTGCAGGCGGTGAAGTCTATGCCGATGCCGATCACGTCCGCCGGATCAACGCCGCTGGCCTTGAGCGCCGGGTCGGGGGTGGCAAGGGGCGTGCTCATCAGGAACACGGTGGGTTTCACCACCTTGGGGAAGGCGTGGTCGCGCGGGGCGGGACCGCGCGTGACCTGGAGGTAGAGATACTGGTCCTCGCCCTCGTTGCGGGCGATGAGTTCGCCGATGAGTCCGGTCCACTCGGCATCGGTATGGGGATTGGCGAGCTTGATCCCATCCAGGCTGTACTGCAGGCGGCGCAGATGTTCACCCAGCCGGAAGGGGCGCCGCGAATAGACGGGAATCACCTCGTACACGCCGTCACCGAAAATGAAGCCCCGGTCCAGTACCGACACCCGCCCCTGCTCCAGGGGCATCCACTCGCCGTTCAGGTAAATCACTTGAACCACAGCTTCACCGTATCCCAGGCACGACCAAACACACCCGCCACCGGCACGTCCTCCAGGGTCTGCAGAGTGTAGCTGGCGTAAGGCTTGCCTTCGAACTGGATGGTGAGGGTGCCCACCGCCTGCCCCGGGGCCAGGGGCGCGAGCAGGGGCTGACGGCTCACCAAAGTGGCCTTGGCCTGGGGATACCAACCCTTGGGCAGGGCCAGATACACGTCGCGGTCGAAGCCCGCCTTCACCGTGTTGGACGCACCCTTGTACACGGGCAGGGTGGCCACCGTCTGGCCCTTTTGGTAGAGGCGGTAGGTCTCGTAGAACTGGAAGCCGTAGTTGAGGAGTTTCTGGCTCTCCGCGGTGCGGGCATTGTCGGAGGCGGTGCCGGTGACCACGGAAATCAACCGCATCTGGCCGCGCCGGGCGGAGGCGATCAGGCAGTAGCCCGCCGCTTCCGTGTGGCCGGTCTTGACGCCATCCACATAGGGATCCTGCCACAGCAGCCGGTTGCGGTTGGGCTGGGTGATTTTGTTGTAGGTGAATTCCTTGAGGGAATAGAGCGGATAGAACTCGGGGAAGTCACGAATCAATGCCGCGGCGAGCAGGGCCAGGTCGCGGGCGGTGGAATAGTGCTGGGGATGGGGCAGCCCGGTGGAATTCACGAAGTGGGTGTTGTTGAGTCCCAGCCGCCGGGCCTCCCGGTTCATCAGTTCGGCGAAGGCCTCCTCCGTGCCGGCAATGCCTTCCGCCAAGGTGATGCAGGCATCGTTGCCGGACTGCACGATCATGCCCTTGAGGAGATCGTCCACGCGGGCGGGAGCCTTGGGATCGAGGAACATGCGCGAGCCTTCCGCGCGCCAGGCCTTCTCCGATACGGGCAGGGTCTGGTCGAGCTTGAGCCGTCCCTGGCGGATGGCGGTGAAGCTGAGATAGGCCGTCATCAGCTTGGTCAGGGAGGCGGGCTCGATGCGCTGGTCCGGGTTCTGTGCGGCGAGCACCTGGCCGCTCTGGAAATCGAGCAGCACCCAGGAACGGGCGGCGATGTCGGGCGCCGGCGGTGGCGGCAGCAGACGGTCCTGACCCTGGGCCGACACGGCATGGACGAGCAGCAGAAACGCGAACAGCAGTTTTCTCATGGGGGAAAGGCGGACGAGCTGCGGAAAAGACGCGATTATAGCGCGAAGGTTCCGTGCGCCCGGCCGCGGTTACAGGCTGTTGAGCCGCGCGAGCAGGGCGCGCATCTTTTCCGGCTCCTCGGTCTTGAGCATCTTGCCCACCAGGTTCTGCACTTCCGGCAGACTGGTCTTGAGCACCTGCTGCTTGACGGCGAGCAGATGGGCCGGGTGCATGGAGAACGCCCGCAGCCCAAAACCCAAAAGCAGCCGGGTGAGCGCCGGATCGCCCGCCATCTCGCCGCACACCGCCACCGGGGTGCCGGCACGCGTGGCGGTGCGGATGGTATGGGCCACCAGCTGCAGCACCGCGGGATGCAGCGGATCGTAGAGGTGGGCCACGGTATCGTCGGTGCGGTCGATGGCCAGCGTGTACTGGATCAGGTCGTTGGTGCCGATGGAGAGAAAGTCCAGCTTCTTCACGAAGGCCTGCACCGTCAGCGCCGCCGCGGGGATTTCGATCATTCCCCCCACCTTGACGCCCCTGTCGTAGGGCAGGCCATCGGCCTCCAGGCTGTGCTTGGCCACCTCGATCAGATGCAGGGTCTGGTTGAGCTCCTGCACGGTGGCCAGCATGGGAATGAGGATCTGCACCCGGCCGTAGTGGGAGGCGCGCAGGATGGCGCGCAACTGGGTGTGGAACAGGTGGGGTTCGGCCAGGCACAGGCGGATGGCGCGCAGGCCCAGCGCGGGATTGGCACTGGCGGGGCGCTCCATGTGGGTGAGTTGCTTGTCCGCGCCGAGATCCAGGGTGCGGATGGTCACGGGCGCCCCGTCCATTTCCTGCACCACCTGGCGGTAGAACTCGAACTGCTCGTCCTCCCCCGGCAGGTCCGGACGGTTCATGAACAGGAACTCACTGCGGAACAGACCGATGCCCGTGGCGCCATTCTCCTTCACCTGGGCCACGTCCTGGGGCAGTTCGATGTTGGCATGCAGCTCCACCGGCGTGCCGTCCAGGGTGCGCGCCCGGGCCTGGACGAGGCGCCTGAGCTTCTGGCGGTCGATCTCCCACTGGTTCTTGCGCAGCTGGTACTCGGCCAGCACGTGCTGGTCCGGATTGACGATGACCACGCCCTGGTCGCCGTCCACGATGATCAGCTCGTGCTCCCGGATGAGACTGCGCGCATGGTGCAGGGCCACCACGCAGGGAATGTTGAGGCTGCGCGCCAGAATGGCGGTGTGGGAGGTGGCGCCGCCCACGTCCGTGATGAAGGCGGCGAACTGGTGGCGCTTGAACAGGATCATGTCCGCCGGGGAGAGGTCATGGGCCACCAGGATGCTCGCCTCCTCCGGCGTGCGGGCCTCGGCCGGCGCCCCCGGATGGCCCAGCAGCTGCTTGAGCACCTTCTCCACCACCTGGATCACATCCTGCTTGCGCTCCCGCAGGTAGGGGTCCTCGATGCTCTCGAACTGGTCCAGCAGGTTTTCCATCTGCTGGGTCAGGGCCCATTCCGCATTGCATTGCTGGGCCTCGATGAGCTGCTTGGGCACCTTGGACAGGCTGGAGTCGTTGAGGATCATCAGGTGCACGTCGAGGAAGGCTTCCACCTCGGGCGGCGCGTTGGGGGGGATATGTGCCCGGGTGGCTTCCAGCTCCGCGCGCACCGCCGCCACGGCGGCATCGAAACGGGCCTTTTCCTCCTCCAACAGATGGCGCGGCAGGGCGTAATGGGGCACGTCCAGGGCGGCGTGGGAGACCAGGTGGGCAAAACCGATGGCGATGCCGCCGGACACCGCCACACCATGCATGGTGAAGCTCATGCCCGCCCTTTCACCGGCGATCGGGGCGCCCTCGGCAATGGCAGCCCGCCGCGGCGCGATGCCCGCATGGCACGGGCCGTCATTGACCCTCCCCGAACTTGTCGCGGATCAGGGCGGTAAGGGCGGCCATGGCCTCGGCCTCATCGGGACCGTTGGTTTCGATGCGGATGGTGCTGCCCTTGGCGGCGGCCAGCATCATCACGCCCATGATGCTTTTCGCGTTGACCCGGTTGCCATTGCGTTCCAGGAAGACATCGCTTTGGAACTGGCCCGCGAGCTGGGAGAGTTTCGCCGAGGCGCGCGCATGCAGGCCCAGTTTGTTGGTGATTTCAACGTCCTGCTGCAACACTGCACGCTTCCTTCGACACCTCGATCACCCCTTCCCGGCCACCGCTGATGGCTTTCTCCACCACCACGTGCAGCGGCTGTTCCCGATAGGTCAATGCCCGCACCAGCATGGGCAGATTCACGCCTGCCACCACCTCCACCCGGCCGGGCTCCAGCAGCCGGCAGCCGATGTTGCACGGTGTGGCGCCGTAAATGTCCGACAGCACCAGCACCCCGCCGCCATCGTCCAGCTCCGCCACCAGTTCCCGCGCCTGGGGCAGCAGGGCCGCGGGTTCGTCATGCACGCTCACTCCCAGCTGGCGCAGGCGCGGCGGCCGGGCGCCGAACACGTGGCTCGCGCAGTGAATGAGACTCTCGCCCAGGGTACCGTGGGCGATGATCAAAATTCCGACCATGATGCCATCCTCGCCGGGGATGCCCCGGCCTTCCGCTAACGGCAACTCCCCGCGTTGCCCGGCGGCCGGCGTACCTGGCGCCGGCTCTGTTTGGCTAGAAAGATTCGTGCCACCGGGGCCCTGCCGCCCCCTGTCAGGGCACGATCACGGGCTTGGGCGCATCCGGCGCGAATTTGAGGCGCCGGGCCAGGGCCCGGGTGACGAATATTCTACCCTCCCCGTCCACCAGCAGGGCCTGGCGAACCTGCAGTTTTTCAGCCACTTGGCGCCAGGCTCCGGGGCCGGCCAGGAACAGGGGCTTGGACAGGACGTCCGAACGGACCCCCGCCTGCGGCCCCGGCGGCACCAGGACCGTCACCGCCTGCACGCCCTGGGCCGGCCAGCCGGTGCGGGGGTCGATGATGTGACAGTAACGTCGGCCGTCCGCTTCGAAATAACGCTGGTAGTCGCCGGAGGTGCCGATGGCCTCGCCATCCTCCAGATCCAGCTCGGCGAGCACGCCGACGCGGCGGGGATGCTGGATGCCCACGTGCCAGGGACGGTCGCCGGCCCGGCCCAAAGCGATGATGTTGCCGCCAATGTTGATGAGGGCATTGCGGATGCCCGCCGCCTTCAACCGCTCTGCCGCCAGGTCCAAAGCGAGTCCCTTGGCATAGCCGCCGAAATCCAGTTGCACCGCAGGATTGCGGCTTGCCGCCTGACCTGCCGTGATCACGATGTCGCCCATCCCCGGCCGGGCCGCCACCAGGGCGGCGATGGCCGCCGGGTCGGGGCGCACCGGC
>JBBFMG010000173.1:0-4914 GCA_037478575.1 Burkholderiales bacterium
CGGCAAATCGGTGATCGTGCGCATCAACGACCGCGGGCCCTTCCATGGCGACCGGCTCATCGACCTGTCCTACACCGCCGCCTACAAGCTGGGACTGGTGCGCGCGGGCAGCGGACGGGTGCGCGTGGAAAGCATCGACCCGGCTACCTGGAATGGCACGGCGGTCGCCGCCGCGGCGCCGGAGCCGGAGGGCGCGACCTGGTGGGTGCAGCTCGCTGCCTTCAGTGTGGCGGCCAATGCCGAGCAGATGCTGGGCCGGGTCAGGGTCCAGGTGGCTGACCTGGCCGACCGGCTGCGGCTCGTGGAGGGGGACGGCGTGGTACGTCTGCGCGCAGGGCCCTTCGTCAGCCGCAGCGAGGCCGATGAGGCGGCGGCCCTGGTGCGTCGCCTCACCGAACTCGCACCCATGGTGATCCGCTGACGGCCACCCCTTCCTGCGTCCACGCCAGGCCGGATCCTGACGCAAATAGACGTGGACGCTGACCGCGCCCCTCCCTAGAATCTGGGCTTTTGCCGCCCCAGCCCTGCTCTCCCCATGACCGTCGTTCAGGAAGGCAAACCCCACGAAAGCGTCCAGGAGTCCCTGCACCAGGTGCAGGAGCTCCTGCGCAAGGCCGAGCTCGTTGAGTCCCTGGTGCACAAGCAGGACATGCCCCGCCACGAGCTGGTGGAATCCCTCGTCCACAAGCAGAACCTGGCGGCGCTGCAGAAAAAACTGGACGAGCTGCATCCGGCCGACGTGGCCTACATCCTCGAGGCCCTGCCCCTGGAGCAGCGCCTCAAGGTCTGGGACCTGGTCAAGGCGGAGCGCGACGGCGAGATCCTGCTCGAGGTCTCGGATGCGGTGCGGGAGAGCCTCATCAAGCACATGGACTCGGAGGAGCTCCTTGCCGCCGCCGAGACCCTGGACACCGACGAGATCGCCGACCTGGCGCCGGACCTGCCCAAGGACGTCATCGACGAGCTGCTTGCCTCGCTGGATGTCCAGAACCGGGCGCGCCTGCAGTCCGCCCTGTCCTACGAGGAGGATCGGGTGGGCGCCCTCATGGATTTCGACATGGTGCCCATCCGTGAGGACGTCACCCTGGAGACCGCGCTGCGTTACCTGCGCCGGCTGCGGGAACTGCCGGACCAGACCGACAAGCTGTTCGTGGTGGACCGCAACAACGTGCTCAGGGGCGTGCTGCCCCTGAAGCGCCTGCTCACCGAAGAGCCGGAACAGACCGTGCGCGAGGTGATGGCGGAGGACGTGGTGGTATTCCACCCGGAGGACGATGCCCACGAGGCGGCCCAGGCCTTCGAGCGCTACGACCTGGTGACGGCGCCGGTGGTGGATCAGGAAGGGCACCTCATCGGCCGCCTCACGGTGGACGCGGTGCTGGATTTCATCCGCGAGGAATCGGAGGCCGAAAAGCTCAACCTGGCCGGTCTGCGCGAGGAAGAGGACCTGTTCGCGCCGGTTTGGAAGAGCGTGCAGAACCGCTGGACGTGGCTGGCCATCAATCTGGTCACGGCCTTCGTCGCCTCGCGCGTGATCGGCCTGTTCGAAGGCACCATCGAGAAGCTGGTGGCGCTGGCCACCCTGATGCCCATCGTCGCCGGCATCGGCGGCAATTCCGGCAACCAGACCATCACCATGATCGTGCGCGCCCTGGCCCTGGGCCAGGTGCAGGATACCAACGCGCGCAAGCTGCTGTGGAAGGAACTGGGCGTGGCCGTAGTCAACGGTCTGCTGTGGGGTTCGGTGATCGGCCTGATCGCCTGGTGGCTCTACGACAATGTCGCCCTGGGCCTGGTGATGACCGCGGCCATGACTCTCAACCTGCTGCTTGCCGCCACCATGGGCGTGCTCATCCCCATGGTCATGCACAAGCTGGGACGCGACCCGGCGGTGGGGTCCAGTGTCATGATCACCGCCATCACGGACAGCGGGGGATTTTTCATCTTCCTCGGACTCGCAACCCTGTTTTTGTTGTAAAGTCCGGATTCGTGCGGCCACGGGGCGTGGCCACAACGGGCAATCGCCGGGGGCAACCTCCAGCCATGCAATACGACCTGATCGTGATCGGCTCCGGGCCGGGCGGTAACCGGGCCGCCGTCCTCGCCGCCAGTCACGGACTCAGGGTCGCCATCGTGGAAAAGGCCGAGTGGGGTGGGTGTGGCCTCAACCGCGGCTATCTGCCCAAGCACGACTGGCATCACACCGCGAGGCTCATCGCCGCTGCCCGCGGCTTTGCCCGGCGCGGCATCCAGGGCAGCGCCAGCGGCGATCTCGCCGGCGCCTGGGAGCATGCGCGCAAGCTGGCCCGCTCGGTGCGCGACGCCCACATCGCCCAGATGAAGCGCCTGGGTATCAACGGCTTCGCCGCCAGCGCCTCCTTCGTCGATCCCCACACCATTGCCCTGGACGGGCGCGACCGGTTGAGCGCCCGCCATTTCCTCATCGCCACCGGTTCCGCGCCCTATGTGCCCAAGCCGTTTTTCCTCACCGAGCAGCGGGTGCTCACCACGGACGAGCTGTTCGGGGCACCGCCGCCGCCCGGCAAGCGTGTGGCCATCGTTGGTTCCGGCGCAGTGGCCACCGAGCTCGCCTTCATCCTCACCATGCTGGGACGGGAGGTCACCTGGGTGGCACAAAACCCGCCCCTGTCCCACTCCCGCTTCAGCGCCACGGCCCTGCAGCAGCTCAACGAGCGTCTGCGCCGCCACGGCATCGAAGCGCGCGTAGGGGCACGCCCCGAGGCAGTGGAAATGTCGCCGGAAGGCGTGCGCCTGATCCTCGCCGGCAGCAGCGAGTCCGTGCTGGTGGACTGGGTGCTGCTGGGCACCGGCCGCCGTCCCCACACCTCGGGCCTGGCACTGGATGCCGCCGGGGTGAACACGGACAGCAAGGGCTTCGTCAAAACCAACGAATACATGCAGACCGCGCAGCCCCACATCTACGCTGCCGGCGACGTCACCAATCCCCGCATGAGCGCAAGTCAGGCACTGGCCGATGCAGCCGTGGCGGTGGCCAATATCCTTGCACCGGGCTCACGGGTCCAGGACCGGCGCGCAGTGCCCGAGGTGATCCATTCCGCCCTGGAACTGGGCCGCATCGGGGTGAGCCACGAGGCGGAGGAGCCGGGCCTGCTGGTGGGCAGCGCCGACTTCGGGCACAACGTGCGCGCCATGAGCCAGGATGAGTCCGACGGCTTCGTGCGCCTGCTGGGGGATGCCCGGACCGGAACGCTCATGGGCGCGGAAGTGGTGGGGGCCGATGCCGCGGAGTTGATCCACCTGCTCGCCCAGCGTCTGGGCCAGCCCGACGCCCTGCGCGCCCTGGCCAACGGCTTCTACGGTCATCCCGCCCGTGCCGAGGCGGTGTGTCAGGCCGCCCAGGGATTGCTGGCGCGCCTGCCGGCGGCCGCCGCAACGGAAAAGGCCGTCGGCTGAAAAATTTCTTCGGGCCCCGGGAATAAACGGCCGCCTCGCCCTGTTTGCTCCAGTGTAATTCCCCTAAACCCGCCTTCCACGGAGACGGCGCCGCGCCGCCACGGACCTGGCACCCGGCGCAATTTCCGGCGAAGGCCTTGCAGGAGCAAAGACCATGCATAAGATCACGCTGCCCTTTGTTCTGTTCGCCGCCTTTTCGCTGACCGCCGAGGCGGGCCCCGCCGAGGATGCACGCGCCCATTTCGATGCCATCGGGGCCGGCCAGGTGGACGCCATCATGGGTCAGTACGCCCCCCATGCCACGTTCCAGTGGGTGGGTGGTCCGCTGGACGGGGCTTATGTGGGCGCGGACCCTATTCGCGACGTGTGGAGCCGCTTCAGCCGGAACGCGCCCTACACGGTGACAGTCGCCCGCCTGGAAGAATCCGCCAATGACAGGGGGGCCACCATCACCGCCAACGTGCAATTCCAGGGCAAGACTACGGTCAAGGTGCGCTACGTGCTGGTATACCGTGACGGCAAGCTGGTCAACGAGGTGTGGCAAGTGGATCCCCAGCTCGCTATCGGCGGCTATTGAGCGAAGCTGGCTCCGTGTGGTCGAAGCCGCACCCGGTTGCCGAACACATTCCCCGTCTGCGCCGCTACGCGCGGGCGCTGACGGGAGATGCCGCACGCGCCGACGATCTGGTGCAGGATACGCTGGAGCGGGCCTTGACCAAGTTCGGCCTCTGGCGCCATGGCTCCGACCTGCGTGCCTGGCTGTTTACGGTGATGCACAATGTCTATGTCAACCAGGAGGCGACGCGCCGCGATCGCCTGGGCATCCCGTGGGAGGAGGTTGAGCCGGAACTGCCCCTGGCCGCCAGCCAGGAACAGACGCTGGAGCTGCGCGACCTGGTGACCGCCCTCGGCCGACTCCCCCCGGAATATCGCGAGGTGTTGTTGCTGGTGGGGCTGGAAGGTTTGCGCTATGAGGAAGTGGCGCAGGTGCTGGGGGTGCCCGTGGGCACCGTGATGTCGCGCCTGGCACGCGGGCGCGAACGGCTGCGGCGCCTGATGGATGGCGAGTGGGGCCCCAGCCTGCGCAGGGTGAAGTAATGCCGGAAATGGACGAACAGCGCCTGCATGCCTACGTGGACGATGCCCTGGATGCGACCACGCGTCAGGAAGTGGAGGCCTACCTGGCGCGCCACCCGGAGGCCGCCGCCCGTGTGGCGGCATGGCGTCGTCAGAAGCAGGCGCTGCACGCCCTGTTCGATCCGGTGCTGGCGGAACCGGTGCCGGCGCGGCTTTTGCCCCGGGCACCCGCCGCACGCTGGCTGCGTTACGCGGCCATGCTGGCCTGGCTGGGGCTGGGCGTGATCCTGGGCTGGCTGGGCCGGGGTGCCGCGCCCCCGACCCAGCCCCTGGCGAGTCTGCCGCGGGAAGCGGCCGTGGCGCACGCGGTCTATGCGCCGGAGGTGCTGCATCCGGTGGAAG
>JBBFMG010000174.1:0-4890 GCA_037478575.1 Burkholderiales bacterium
ACCCAGCGCTGAGGAACGTTTTGCCGCAGCCGCAGGTGCGCCGCGAAAACGCGCGATGATACCGGAAGGCCCGGGAGCCAGCAAGGCAAGCCGGGGCGATGCTAGAATGGCCGCCCCCGTTTCGATTCAGGCCCCATGCCCGAGCGCGACGCCGTTTTCCAGCAACTCAACGCCGCCAGCGAGTCCTATCGCGATCCCCTCGGGGCGGTGAACTGGGCGCAGCTTTCCCTGGATAGCTGGTGGCTGCCGCCGGACTGCCTTTCCCTGGCAGGTGTGACCGCATTCGAGGCGCTGCCGGAGCCGTCACGCCGCCGGCTCTCCCGTTACGAGTTCGTCCACTGGCTGCAGGCGGGGCTGTGGCTGGAGCGTCTGTTTCTTGCGCGCACGGCGCAGGGGCTCAGTGGCGCGGCCACGCCCCTCGACTACGCCGCCCGCTTGCACGAGCTGCGCGAGGAGGCCGGGCACAGTCTGCTGTTTCTCAAGTTCATGGAAGTCTCGGGGCTGCATCTGCCGGCCACGGCCTGCCCTGCCCCGCCCCTGCTCACCCTGCTCGCCCGGCTGACACCCGCGGATTCGCTGCTGTTCCGGCTGGCCGTGGTAATCGGAGAAGAGGTGCCGGACAAATTCAACCGGCGCATCCGCGCCCAGGCGCACACCATCGATCCGGTGGTGGCGCGGGTGGTGAGCCTGCACATGATGGATGAGGCCCGCCATGTGGCACGGGCCAGGCTGCGCGCGGAAGAACGCCTCGCCCACCTGGGGCCACTGCGCCGCCGCCTCCTTGCGCACACGGTAAGAGCCCTGCTCGGGGTTTTCGCGCGCACCCTGTTCCTGCCCGCGCCGCCACTCTACGAGCTGGCGGGACTGGGCGAGGGGCGGCGCTGGCACGCCCTCGCCGCGGCCAATCCGGTGCGCCTCAGCTTCATGCGCGCCTGTCTCGCGCCCACCCTCGCCTGGCTGGCGCGCCGGGGCGTGCCGGTTCGGGCCGTCCTGTGAGGCGCTGCCTCAGAAATTGGCCGCCTCGATTTCCAGGTAGGTGCGGCTGATGTTGCCGCCCATGGATTCGTCGAAGTGCTTGAGGCGCTTCCATTCGCTGAGGTCCAGGGTCTTGCGGATCTCGCTGTCGGTGAGCCCCTTCTTGTAGCCCGCTTCCACCCCTGCATAGAAGCGCGCCATCATGCGGTGGAATTTCAGCGCGTCGGCCTTGGTCATGAGGGGACCGTGGCCCGGAATGGCGGTTTTGAAATCCAGCCTGCCCACTTCCTCCAGGGTGCCCACCCAGTTCTTCACATAGGCATCCCGGAAGGCCGGCATGATGCGGTGCACCAGCACGTCGCCGGCCACCAGCACCTTGTCGTCCGGCAGATAGATCAGCATGTCGCCGGCGGTATGGGAACCAAAGGGTGTCCACAGCACCATGCGCACGCCCTCGATGGTGAGATCGACCCGGGTGTTTTCCTGGTAGGTGGTGTGTGCCAGCACCGGCCGGGTATTGGGGAATTTCCTGCCGGTGGAGCTTTCCACGATCTCGATCCACTCGGCACCCGTCTTCTCCAATTCGCTGCGGCATTTTTCCGAGCTGATGATCTGGGCGCCGGGGAAGGCCACGTTGCCCAGGGTGTGGTCGCCGTGGTGGTGGGTGTTGATGATATGGGTCACGGGCTTGGGCGTGAGTTTGGCGATGGTCGCCGCCAGGTGCTTGCCGATCTCGTCGGTGAACCCGGTGTCGATGAGGATGACGCCCTTCTCGCCAATGATCACGGTGCTGTTGACCATGTAGCCCTGGTTCCCGGGGTTGGGAAATTCCATGGGCCCGATCAGGGCGTAGATGCGGTCGTTGACCTTTTGCACCTTGGGCGCGGGCAGTCCCGCCCAGGTCAGCGGCGTCACCAACAGCAGCACGGTGGCCAGCAACACTCTGCGCATGTTCGGTCTCCTTCTCGAATGGGAAACAGGGTGGTCCATGTTACCATCGGCGCACCGCCTGTGAGTGCCTGCCATGAGTCTGCTGCAAGCGATCGCGCAAGCCATCGAAACCGCCACCGGCGACCCTTTCGCGCCCCGTGCCGCGCGTGACCTGGGCGGCGGCTGCATCAACCGCACCCAGGTATTGGAGGATGGCCGCCGCAGATTTTTCGTCAAGATCCACGATGCCGACCGCCTGCCCATGTTCGAGGCGGAAGCGGCGGGGCTTGCCGAACTCGCCCGCCCCGGGGCGGTGAGGGTGCCCCGGCCGGTGACCCAGGGCACGGCTGCCGGCCACAGTTTTCTCGTGCTGGAATTCATGGAGCTGAGCGGCGGTTCGGCCAGGAGCGCCCGACTGCTGGGGGAGGCGCTCGCGCGCCTGCACCGGGAGACGCGCCCGGCCTTCGGCTGGGACCGGGACAACACCATCGGCGCCACCCCCCAGCCCAATGGCTGGATGGAAGACTGGGTGGCCTTCTGGCGGGAACGCCGTCTGGGCTTCCAGCTTGCGCTGGCCAGGCGCAACGGCCTGCCCGCCCGGGCCTGCGCCCGGGTGGAGCGCCTGCTCGACTGCCTGCCCGCGTTTTTTGCCGACTACCGGCCCGTGCCCGCCCTGCTCCATGGTGATCTCTGGGGCGGCAACTGGGGCGCGGACGAAAAGGGACAGCCGGTGATCTTCGATCCGGCGGTGTACTACGGCGACCGGGAGGCGGATCTCGCCATGACGGAACTGTTCGGCGGCTTCCCCGCGGACTTCTACGCCGCCTACCGCGCGGCATGGCCGCTGGACCCGGGCTATGGCACACGCAAGGTTTTGTACAATCTCTACCACGTGCTCAATCACTTCAATCTGTTCGGTGGCGGCTATGGCGCCCAGGCGGAACGCATGACGGAACGGCTGCTCGCCGAATGTGGAGCATGACGGCATCACCATGACCGGGCTTCCGGAATTCCTCACACCAGACCAGGCCGCCGGGCTCCTGCAACGGGTCATGCCCGGCCGCGACGCCGCCGCCTGGCTGGAGGCTGACCGGCGCTTTGCGCCCATGCTGCCCGTCTTCGTTCGCGGGGACGCGGTGTGGTATCGGGAAGAAGACGTGCGTCGCCTGGCACGCCAGCTGAAGGAGGACATTGCGCTTCGCACCGGGCGGGTGCGGCGCCTTCAGGGGGAACGGCGGCAGCGCAGGGAGGATAGGCGTCAGTCCGGCGAGCGCCGCAGCCGCCTGCGGGACAGCATGGTGGAACGGCGGCTTTCGATCCGTCCCGACCGGCGCAGCGACCTGGACCGGCGCATCCGTGGCTGGCTCGACCGGCGCTGCCTGCCCGACCGGCGGCGGCCGGCCAGCCCTTTCGCCTCCTGAGACTCAGCAGATCCGCGGCAGGGGATCGTCCTCCAGTTCCTCCAGGAGGCGTTCCCCGCCGAAGGGTGTCTCCACCACCACCCAGGGCGCGCCCCGCTCGATGCGGCCGATGAGGTTGGCCTCCCGTCCCAGGGGCAACGCCCGCCAGGCAGCGAGGGCGGCGGAAGCGTCCGCCGGATCCACCACTGCCACCACCCGTCCCTCGCAGGCGAGATACAGGGGGTCGTAGCCCAGCATCTCGCACACCGCTGCCACCGGCGGCCGCACCGGCACCGCCGCTGCCGTCAGGCGCACGGTGGCGTTCACGCTCCGGGCGATCTCGTGGGCCACCGTGGCGAGTCCCCCGCGGGTGGGATCGCGCATGAAGCGCAGTCCCGGCAGGTTCCAGATCGCCTGCGCCAGGGGCAGCACGCTGGCACAGTCCGAGGCCAGGTCCCCGCGCAGGCCGAACTGCTCCCGCGCAAGCATCACCGCCGTGCCATGGTCGCCCACCGGCCCGCTCACCAGCAGCACATCCCCGGGCCGGATGAGTCCCAGCGCAAGAGGCTGCGCCGAGGCGCGCACGCCCACCCCGGTGGTGGCCAGATAAACCCCGCCCCCCTGACCCCGGGGGAGCACTTTGGTGTCGCCCGCCACCACCGTCACCCCCGCCTCCCGCGCCGCCTGCCCCAGCGCCGCCACGATGCGCTCCAGCGCGGCCCGCTCGAATCCCTCCTCGATGAAGGCATTGAGCGTAAGCCACAGGGGCCGCGCCCCGGCCACGGCCAGATCGTTGACGGTGCCATTCACCGCCAGCGACCCGATGTTGCCCCCCGGAAACTCCAGCGGCTGCACCGTGAAGCCGTCGGTGGTGAGCATAAGCTCCCCGGCCGTTTCGGGCAGGCGCGCCGCATCGCCCGCGAGATCCAGCAGGGGATTGCTAAGATGCCGGGCGAACACCGTTTCCACCAGCTCCCGCGTCAGGCGTCCGCCATTGCCGTGGGAAAGCCGTACGTGATCGTCATCCATGGTTGCACCGATCCCCGTCCCGGGCAGCGACCTCGATGACCTGACCGAAGGCCAGCCCGCCATCGTTGCAGGGCAGCGCCTCCTGCAGCCGCACGGTGAAGCCTGCGGCGGTGAGGCCCGCCACCGCCGCCTCGGTGAGCCGCCGGTTCTGGAACACGCCGCCGGCAAGTCCCACCGCCTCGAATGCCGTCTCCTTCGCCAGGGTGGTCGCCAGGTCCACGATGAGTTGGGCAAGACTTGCATGGAAGTCCGCCGCGCGCCGCGCCGGCGGCACGGCCGGGTCCAGCAGATGGGCCACCAGCGGCGCCCAGTCCCCCCGCCACAGGCCCGCCGCGTCACGCACCAGGGGCAGGGCAATGGCCGTGCCCGGCCCCTGGGCCAGGGCCTCGAGACGCATGGGCGCTTCGCCCTCGTAACCGGCCCGCTGGATGAGCCCCAGCAGGGCTGCGGCCGCGTCGAACAGGCGGCCGGCGCTGGAAGTCAACGGGCTGTTCAGGCGACGGCTGACCTGTTGGATAACGATCGTCTGTTCCTGTGGGTTTAGGTGGGATAGAGT
>JBBFMG010000175.1:0-4871 GCA_037478575.1 Burkholderiales bacterium
GGCTTGCGCCCAATGGCGACCGCTTCCTGATCATGGAAAATGGCCGGCGCTACGAGGGCGTGGCCGGCCGCCTGGATTACCGGATCCTGCAGTTCGAGCGCTACCTGCTGCGGGTGGAGCCCTACGAGGCCAAGATGGTGGAACCCAGTATCAAGGCCATGCCGACGCTCGCCCTGATCGCGCACCCCACGCCGGATGGCAATGCCGAGCTGCAGTGGCGCGCCGCCCTGCCCATCGGCGCCGTGCTGCTGGCCCTGCTGGCGATTCCCATGAGCTACATCAACCCCAGAAGCGGCCGGTCCTTCCACCTGATTGCGGCGGTGTTCGTGTACATGATCTACAGCAACCTGCTTTCCGTGGCCCAGGCCTGGGTGGCCCAGGGCAAGCTGTCGCCCTGGGTGGGACTGTGGAGCGTGCATCTGGTGATGGCGCTGGTGGTGAGTTTCCTGTTCTACCGGCGCCTGTCGGTGGTGCCGCTGTTTGCCGGCGGGCGTCGGTGAAGATCCTCGACCGCTATCTTGCCCATGCCATCCTGGGCGGCACCGCCCTGGTGTTTTCCGCCCTGGTGGTGCTGTTCGCCTTTTTCGACCTGATCCATGAGCTTTCCTACCTGGGCAGGGGCAATTACGGGCTGGTGCAGATCCTCGCCTACGTGCTGCTCACGGTGCCCGGCCACGTCTATGAGCTGTTTCCCATCGCCGTCCTGATCGGCGCGCTCTACGCGCTGGCCCAGCTCGCCCACCACTCGGAGCTGACGGTGATGCGGGTATCCGGCTTCTCGGTGTTCCGCATCGGGCTGTCCGGGCTGCGGGTGGGGCTGCTGTTCGTGCTGCTGAGCTTCGTGGTGGGGGAATTCGTCGTGCCCGCCGCCGAGCGCACCGCCACCCAGCTGCGCACGCGGGCCATGAACACCGTGGTGGCCCAGGAATTCCGCTCCGGCCTGTGGATGAAGGATGGCTCAAGCTTCGTCAACGTGCGTGAGGTACTGCCGGATTCCACCCTGATGGGCGTCAAGATCTACGAATTCGACCCCGCCTACAACCTGCGCACCATCAGCTACGCCCAGGAGGGCCGGCATATCTCGGATTCCAGCTGGCGGCTCACCAACGTGGAACAGACGCATTTCGAAGCGGGCGGCGTGCGCGTGGCGCATCTGCCCCAGGCCTACTGGACCTCGGCCCTCAGTCCGGACATGCTGAGCGTGCTGTTGGTGGTGCCGGAGCAGATGTCCGCCTGGAACCTGTATTCCTACGTGCGGCACCTGCAGGAGAACAAGCAGCGCACTGCGCGCTACGAGATCGCCCTCTGGAGCAAGTTCGTCTATCCCCTGGCGATATTGGTGATGGTGCTGCTGGCGGTGCCCTTCGCCCTGCACAGGCCGCGTGCCGGGGGGGTGGGGGGCCGGGTGTTTGGTGGCATCATGCTGGGCCTGTTCTTCCACCTGCTCAACCGCGTATTCGCCAATCTGGGTCTGCTGCAGGACTGGCCGCCCCTGTTCGCGGCGGTATTCCCCACCCTGTTCTTCCTGGGTCTCGCCCTGGGTTTGATGGCCTGGATGGAGCGGCGCTAGCCGCCGGGTCCTTCGCGCACCAGACGGGTGCCCGCCAGGCGGTCGTGCAGGAACTGTCGGTCAGGATCCCATAACGCCCACAGAAGGCCGATCCCGAAGGCGGCGATGCCCAGCGTGGCGAGCAGCAGGCGGAGGGCGGCCTGTCTGGCGCGCACCGGAGTGCCATCCGCCGCCACGAGACGCAGGCGCCAGGTCTTCATGGCCAGGGTCTGGCCGCCGTGGGTCCAGAACCACAGGAAATAGCCGGCGATCACCAGGGCGAGATAGAGGCGGAAAAACACCATGCCCCCCGGCGCCTGCGGGTTGCGCAGCAGGATATAGACCAGGGCCGCGGCGAACAGCACGGCGAGCAGCAGCAGACTCTCATAGACCATGCTCGCGAGGCGGCGCAGCAGGCCCGGTGGGGGATTGCGACAATTTGTCGCGCTCTCTATCATGGGACTAACGAACGGTGGTCAGAACGTGCCATGCCCGCGGGCGGCCAGCCCGCGACGGTAGCGGCAGGATGGGAGGAAGTCAATGCGCATCATCTCGCAGCTCATGCAGATCCCGGGCGTGATCGCCGCCGGCGAATACGCCTACCGGGGCGACCGCTATTCCTACGAAGGCAACATTTCCTCGGAGCACGCGCGCATGGCCTCGATCCTGTGCCGTGCCAACACCCTCAGCATGAACATGCAGGTGGAGCTGTTCTCCTCTTTCGCCCCGGAGGATTGCGGCTGCAAGCCCCTGCAGGGCTGGATCGTGCATGGCCGTGACGTGTCGGTGTGCGTGGTGGGCAACATCTTCTGCTTCTGCCAGAACACGCCGGGACTGCTCAACGACGTGATGACCATCATGCGCGCCAAGGTGGGGGACATCGAGGAAAACCCGCTCGTGTACCTGTACGCCAAGATCGGCGGCGACGTGCACGAGAAGCTCTACTGAGCCGCCTGCCGGCTCCGGCAATTTCCAGTTGCTTTATTTGCAGGAGTGATCCATGAGTCTCGACCGTGTGATGCAAGTGCCTGGTGCGCTGGCCGCCTTCCAGTACACCGACAAGGGCGACCTGGTCGCCCACCAGATCAAGGAGGGCACGGAGCTCACGCCCCAGGTGCTGGACCTGCTCGCCCATACCTGCGTGGCCAATCTCGCCGTGGCCACGCTCGAGGCGCGCGGCTGGGAGGCGCTCACCGGCCAGACCGGGTTCGAGCCGCTGCGGGGCTTTTCCCTGGTGGGGTTGGACTGGTCGGCGGTGGTGGACGGCAATTACGGCGTGGTGGTGCGCAACCGCGACGCCGACTACGAAGCCGCCTTCGCGGCGCTGGCCGAGTGCAAGGCTTGAGGGGCGGCCGATGCTGAAACGGATGCTGGTGCAAGACGGCGTGCTCGCCGTCTGCCGATTTCAGGATGATGGCAGCATCATCGAGGGCTTGGGCGTGATCTCCGACGAGACGCTCGCCAACCTGGCGCGCTTTGCCCACTGGTACCGCCGCATGATTTCCGGCAATACCGACGTTTTTTCACTGTTTTCCCAGATGAACGGCTGGACCCCGGCCAAGGGCTGGATCGTGCGCGGGGACCGGCTCAGCGTGTGCAGCATCGGCAACGTGGTGGCCATGCTGGAGAACAAGGACGCCAGGGTCAACGAGGTGATGCGGCTGCTGGAGGAAATCTCCCACGAGTGATCGGTCTCACTCGTCGGACTCACTCCCGCTGACATAGGGGATGGGCGGGCCTGCCTCGGGTGTGGCCGGGGCCTGCTTGCGAGCCTGGTATTCCTGCCATTTCTGCTTCACTTCCCGGTGTTTTTCCGGCGGCAGCTGCTTGAGTTTGCGGTAGCGTTCGCGCGCCAGTTCCCGCTGCTCGGGCGTCAGACGCGCCCACTCCGCGAGCCTTGCGCGCACCCTCTCCTGTTCCTTCGGTGTCATTTTCGGATACTTGTCGGCCACGACCACGAGCCGGTGGCGCTGCCGGTCCGGCATGCGGTCCCATTGCGGCGCGAGGGGGGCCAGCACCTGGCGTTGCGCGGGTGTGAGCTGATGCCAGGCCGGGGCCGGCTTGACCTGCGCCATGGCCGGCGCGGGTGGGGGTGGCGGATTGGGCGACGGCGTGCCGGGGCCCGCCGCCAGGGCGCCGGCGGTCAGGCAGGCCGCGCTCAGCGCTGCAACGAGCGTTCGAGCCATGCCTGGAAGCCGTGGTCCAGATACGCGTCCAGCGGCAGGTCGTCGGCGAGCAGGGCGGCGTCCACGTCTTCTTCCTGCTCATGGAGCGTCTGCTGCCAATAGAGGGCGCCGCCGAGCAGGGCCAGCAGCATGACCAGGGGCAGCCAGCGGCGCAGCACGGGATGGCCGCCCGGTCCACCATGGCCGGCGCCCACCCACTGCCAGGCGGGCGCGTGCGCCGGTTGGGTCTCGAGGCCGGCCAGGGCCTGCCGGCGCGCGTCTTCCAGTCGCACGAGCACTTTCCGGTCCAGATGCCGCACGCCGAAGTTCAGATGATCGCGGATCCTGCGTGCAAATTCGGTCTCGTTCATAGCTCGATTCCTTTCGCCTTCAAGGCCTCGGCCAGCGCGTGGGTGGCGCGCGAACAGTGGGTTTTCACGCTGCCCTCGGAGCAGCCCATGACCTGCGCGGTCTGACTCACGTCCAAGCCTTCCCAATAACGCAGCAGGAAGGCCTGACGTTGACGCAGCGGTAATGTTTGCAGCGCTTCCTCAATCAAAGCAAGGGTTTGCATGCGTTCCAGAGTGCTCGCCGGGTTGGCGCCCACGCTGTCCGCGTCCGGCTGCGCCGCCGACTGGAGGGTCTCCAGCGGATCGTGTTCCGGGTCCTCGTCCTCCCGGGCGGACAGGCCGGAAAACAGGGTCACCCACAGGTTGCGCACCTTCTGCCGCCGGTAATGGTCGCGGATGGCGTTTTGCAGGATGCGCTGGAACAGCAGCGGCAGTTCCTCGGCTGGTTTGTCGGCGTATTTGCTCACCAGCTTGAGCATGGCATCCTGCACCACATCCAGGGCGAGATGGCCGTCCCCCACGGCGAACTGCGCCTGCTTGTAGGCGCGCCGTTCCACGGATTTCAGGAACTCGGACAGTTCGTGCGGGGTGGCCAGGGCAGTGCCTTCCGGTGCAGCCAGGGAAAGGCGCAATGGTAACAAAGCCGGCCTGCGCCGCCAGCCTGCCGGGCGGATCCGGTTCCCGCCAGGCTGCGCGCAGGGCCGAACGCGGCTCGCGCGCCGGCTTCCCCTGCATAAGTTCAGAAACCTTTGGCACTCCTTTGTGGAGGAAGGAGCGCCATGCGGGTTCAGCACATTGGATACCGAG
>JBBFMG010000176.1:0-2807 GCA_037478575.1 Burkholderiales bacterium
CGAACCCCTGCGCCTGCCCCTGGAACGCGAGTATCACATCGATCTGGGCTTCGATCTGCGCGGCCGGGTGGCTCATGGCGCGACGCCGTCCCCCGCCGAGGCCGCGCCGCCTCTGCGGCTGGATGCAGCCGACTACGCCCTGATCGCCGCCATCCAGGACGGACTGCCCCTGGTTCCCCACCCCTATGCGCAGGTCGCCGCCCGCCTCGGGATGGACGAGACGGAGGTGTTGGCGCGGCTGGAACGGCTCTTTAGCCTGGGGGCGATCAAGCGTTTCGGCGTGGTGGTGCGCCACCACGAACTGGGCTTCCAGGCCAACGCCATGGTGGTGTGGGATATTCCGGATCCACAGGTGGATGCACTGGGCAGCCGTATCGGCGCCAGCGGTCTGGTGAATCTCTGCTACCGCCGGCCGCGGCGCTTGCCGGAATGGCCCTACAACCTGTTCTGCATGATCCATGGCCGCGACCGGGCGGCGGTGCTGGAACGCCTTTCGCAACTGCAAGCGCGATGCAGCCTCGGTGGCTACCCCCACGCAGTGCTGTTCAGCCGCCGCCGCTTCAAGCAGACCGGCGCCCGCTATGTCCCGGACGCCCCGGTGAGGGCTGCATGATGGATTCCCTGGATCGTGCCCTGATCAACGGTCTGCAGGGGGGATTTCCCATCTGCGAACGTCCCTTCGCTGCGGTCGCCGCCCGCTTCGGCTGTGACGAGGCCACCGTCATCGAACGCCTGCGCGCCCTGGTCGAGTCCGGCACCCTGAGCCGCTTCGGGCCCCTCTACAACGCCGAGCGCATGGGTGGTGCGGTGTGCCTCGCCGCCATGGCGGTTCCCGCGGAAGATTTCGACCGGGTGGCCGAAGCGGTCAATCGCCATCCGGAGGTCGCCCACAACTATGCGCGGGAACACCAGCTCAACATGTGGTTCGTGCTGGCTACGGAAACGCCGGCGCAACTGCAGGACGTGATCCAACACATCGAGGCCGAGACCGGGCTGCGGGTACATGCCATGCCGCGCATCCGGGAGTACTTCGTGGAACTGAGGCTTAAGGCATGAACGCCCCCCTGTCCGTGCCCCTGGACGCCACCGACCGCCGCCTGATCCAGGCCACCCAGGCGGGATTGCCCCTGGTGCCCCGTCCCTATCACGTTCTTGCAGAGCAGCTTGGTCTGTCCCCAGAGGAAGTGATAGTGCGTCTGCAGCGCATGCTGGATCTGGGCATCATCCGCCGTCTGGGCGCCATTCCCAACCACTACGCCCTCGGCTACCGGGCCAATGGCATGACAGTGTGGGACGTGGCGGACGAGGTGGTGGATGCCCTGGGTGAACGGGTGGGCGCGCTGGAATTCGTCAGCCATTGCTACCGACGACCGCGCCACCCACCAGACTGGCCCTACAACCTGTTCGCCATGGTGCACGGTCGCAGCCGGGAGGAAGTGGAGACGAAGGCGCGAGCGATTCGCGCCCTGCTGGGCACGGCCTGCCGGAATCACGACATCCTCTACAGCACACGCATCCTGAAAAAGACCGGGCTGCGTCTTACGGGGTAGGCGGCATCATGTTTCGCATCACCCAGTACATGCAGGAACTCCTCCACCCCACCCCCATCGGGCCGCGGCGGCTGCCGCCGGGCCCGGTGGTGATCTGGAATCTGGTGCGCCGCTGCAATCTCACCTGCAAGCACTGCTACTCGATTTCCGCGGACAAGGACTTTCCGGGTGAGCTCAGCACCGCGGAAGTATTCGCGGTAATGGACGACCTCAAGGCCTTCGGCGTGCCGGTGCTGATCCTGTCCGGCGGCGAACCGCTGCTGCGGTCCGACCTTTTCACCATCGCCCGGCGCGCAAAGGCCCTGGGTTTCTACGTGGGCCTGTCCAGCAACGGCACCCTGATCGACTCCCACAACATCGACGAGCTGGCCCAGGTGGGGTTCGACTACGTGGGCATTTCCCTGGACGGCATGGAAGCCACCCACGACCGTTTCCGGCGCAAGGCGGGCGCGTTCCAGGCGTCGCTGCGCGGCATCCGGCTGTGCCGGGACGCCGGTATCAAGGTGGGCCTGAGGTTCACCCTCACCCGCGACAACGAGACTGACTTGCCCGCCCTGCTGCAGCTCATGGACGCAGAGGGCATCGACAAGTTCTATCTTTCCCACCTCAACTACGCGGGGCGCGGCAACAAGAATCGCGCTGACGATGCCGTGCACCAGAGCACGCGGCGGGTCATGGATCTGCTGTTCGACACCTGCTGGCAGCATCTCACCGGCGGCCGCGCCGTGGAATTCGTCACCGGCAACAACGACGCCGACGGGGTGTATCTGCTGTTCTGGGTCCGCAAACACTTTCCGGAAATGGAAGCCCACCTGCGGGCGAAACTCGCCCACTGGGGCGGCAATGCCAGCGGCGTGAACGTGGCCAACATCGACAATCTGGGCAACGTGCATCCGGACACCTTCTGGTGGGACTACACCCTGGGCAATGTGCGGGAGCGGCCCTTTTCCGAAATCTGGCCGGATACGACCGACCCGCTCATGGCCGGCCTCAAGCGCACGCCCCGCCCGGTCAAGGGGCGCTGTGGTGCCTGCCGCTACCTGGACATCTGCGGCGGCAATACCCGGGTGCGCGCCTGGCAGCTCACCGGCGACCCCTGGCAGGAAGACCCGGCCTGTTACCTGACCGACGGCGAAATCGGCGTGACGGAATCCCACGAGCGGCTCACGGTGGCCCCCTACGTGCCGCTGCGACGCATGGTGCGCTCGTGAAAACCGCTGCCGGACGCCCCGGATTGCGGAGGAAAGATTTCATGCC
>JBBFMG010000176.1:2817-4851 GCA_037478575.1 Burkholderiales bacterium
TGCCTGTGCGGCCCTTCGCATCCGTCGTATTCGATGCCTTTTTCTGGGCTGTGCTGATGGTGGTATTGCCCGCACGCGCCGCCGACCCCGCCACCCTCTACGCCCAGCATTGTGCGGCCTGCCACGGGGCCGACCGTCTTGGCGGCACAGGCCCCGCCCTGCTGCCGGAAAACCTCGAGCGGCTGCGCAGAAGCGAAGCGCTGCAGGTCATAGCCGGGGGCCGCATCGCCACCCAGATGCCAGGCTTCAGCGACAAGCTGGCCCAGGCCGATCTCCAATCCCTGGCCGATTTCATCTACACCCCGCCGCCGGTGGAGCCGCGCTGGGGGCTGGAGGAGATCAATGCCTCCCGCATCGAATACATCAAGGCGGGCAGCCTGCCGGACCGGCCGGTGTTCGATGCCGATCCCCTCAACCTGTTCGTCGTGGTGGAGACAGGAGATCACCATGCCACCCTGCTGGATGGCGACCGTTTCCGTCCCGTCCACCGCTTCGCCACACGCTTTGCGCTGCACGGTGGACCCAAGTTCAGCCCGGATGGACGTTACGTGTTCCTCGCCTCGCGCGACGGCTGGATCACGCGCTTCGACATCTGGAATCTCAAGATCACCCACGAAATCCGCGCGGGCATCAACACGCGCAATCTGGCGGTCTCCAGCGATGGCCGCTTCGTGGCGGTAGCCAACACCCTGCCCCACACGCTGGTCATCCTGCGCGCCGACGATCTCACACCCCTGAAGCTCATGCCGGTGGCGGACCTCGCGGGGCGCGGTTCACGGGTCTCCGCAGTGTATGACGCCGCACCCCGCAAGAGCTTCATCGCCGCCCTCAAGGATGTGAAGGAGCTGTGGGAAATCCCCTACGGCGAGGGACACGACCCGGTCTATCCCGGGCTGGTACACGACTACCGCATGGCCGAGGCGCTCGCCGACCGGGGGCCGTTCCCGGTGCGGCGCATCTTCCTGGACGACACCCTGGACGATTTCTATTTCGACGGCGACTACCGTCATGTCATGGGCACGTCGCGCCAGGGCGGCAAGGGCCAGGTCGTGAACCTGGACATCGGGCGCAAGATCGCCGATCTCGACCTGCCGGGCATGCCCCATCTCGGCTCCGGCATCACCTGGGAATATCAGGGACGCCCGGTCATGGCCAGCCCCAATCTCAGGACCGGCGAAGTGACGGTGATCGACATGAAGACCTGGCAGGTGATCCGCCGCATCCCCACGCCCGGACCCGGCTTCTTCCTGCGCAGCCACGAAAACACGCCCTATGCCTGGACCGACAGCTTCATGAGCGCGGCACGCGACACCCTCACCCTGATCGACAAGCGCACGCTGCAGGTGGTGGCGCAACTCACGCCTGCGCCCGGCAGGACGGCCGCCCACGTGGAATTCACCCGCGATGGCCGCTACGCCCTGGTCAGCATCTGGGAGATGGAGGGCGCGCTGGTGGTCTATGACGCCGACACCCTGCGCGAGGTGGCGCGGCTCCCGATGAGCAAGCCGTCGGGCAAGTACAACGTGTACAACAAAACCACGCGCTCGAGCGGCACCAGCCACTGAGCCATTGTCGTGGGGGCGCGGGCTTGACCCACGTCAAGGCAGCCGCCGCAACGCCTGACTAGATTGACACCGACGGGGCGCAAGCCTTCTGCATGGCGAAAGGAGAGACCCATGAGCGACAGCTTCACCAAGTCCACGGCGCGCAACATTTTCTGGGGTGCGGCGCTGTTTTCCTTTCTTTTGTTTCTGGGATTGACCTTCGACACCACGGCAGCCCTGCCCAAGCGGGACAACCGCGCCGCCCTCACGCCCGAGGTGGTGCGCGGCAAGCTCGTGTGGGAGAAGAACAACTGCATCGGCTGCCACACACTCCTGGGCGAGGGCGCCTACTTCGCGCCGGAGCTGGGCAATGTGTACAAGCGGCGCGGGCCGGAATTCATCAAGGCCTGGATCAAGGCGCAGCCCACGGGTGTCCCCGGGCGCCGGCAGATGCCCCAGTTCCATCTCACGGAACAGGAACTCGACGATC
>JBBFMG010000177.1:0-4826 GCA_037478575.1 Burkholderiales bacterium
TGACCATCCGCCAGCGCGGCGAGGACGTGGTGGAGGAATTCCGCATCGGCGGCAAGCTCTACATGATGAAAATCACGCCCAAATACGGCAAGCCCTATTACCTGGTGGACGACAAGGGTGACGGCAGCTTCATCCGCATGGACAACCTCGACTCGGGCACGCGCGTGCCGCGCTGGGTGATCCACCAGTTCTGAATTCCCATGTCCGTCTACACCACCGTCACTCCGGAGGAGCTCAGGGAGTGGCTCGGCCAGTATTCCCTGGGCACGTTGATCGAGTTCCAGGGCATCGCCGCCGGCATCGAGAACACCAATTATTTCGTCACCACCAGCCACGGCCGCTATGTGCTGACCCTGTTCGAGCGCATGGCGGAAGAAAGCCTGCCCTATTACATCCATCTCATGGCCCATCTGGCGAGCCACGGCATTCCCTGTCCCCAGCCCATCGCCAGCCTCGACAACCGCTACCTCAACCCCCTCAAGGGCAAGCCCGCCTGCATCGTCACCCGCCTGGAAGGCGCGCCGGACATGCAGCCGGGCCCGGATCACTGCGCCCAGGTGGGGGAGGTGCTGGCCGATCTGCATCTGGCGGGCAGAAGCTATGGGGCAAGCCTCGCCAATCCCCGCGGGCCCCACTGGTGGCGGGAGACGGCACGGGCGGTGATGGCCGAGCTGGATTCCCAGGCCCAGGCCTTGCTGACGGAGGAGCTGCGCTTCCAGGCGCTCTACCGCTTCGAGGACCTGCCGCGGGGCGTGATCCACGCCGACCTGTTCCGCGACAACGTGCTGTTCGTGGGCCCGCGCCTGTCCGGGGTGATCGACTTCTATTTCGCCTGCAACGATGCCTGGCTCTATGACCTGGCCATCACGGTCAACGACTGGTGCCTGAAGGACGACTACACCCTGGATGGCGCCCGCGTCTCCGCCATGCTGAAGAGCTATCACGGGCGCCGGCCCCTCACCGCCATCGAGAAGGGCGCCTGGCCGGTGATGCTGCGTGCCGCGGCGCTGCGCTTCTGGCTGTCGCGCCTCTTTGACCTGCACTTCCCCCGTGCCGGCGAAGTCACCCACGCCAAGGATCCCCGGCACTTCCAGCGCGTGCTGGAAAGTCATATCCAGCACGAAGCCGAACTGCGCGGGCATTGGGTGCCATGAACATCCGCCGCTGCAATCCCCTCTACGGCTACGGCTGGCTGCGCACCGGCGTGGCACTGTTCCTGGCGCAGCCCTGGCCGTGGCTGGCCCTGGTGGGGATGAGCTTCCTCGGAACCCTGCTGCTGGGCACCCTGCCGATCCTGGGGCTTTTGGCCGTGTTCCTGCTCACCCCGGGGCTTGCCGCCGGCTTCATGGCAGCGGGACGCGCGGCGGCAGCCGGCGAGCCCCTGGGCTTCTCCCACCTGACGGCGGGTCTGCGCACGGCCGCGCGCCCCCTGATCGCCGTGGGCGGCGTGAACCTGCTCGCGGTATTGGTGGCCATGCTCATTTTCTCCCTGGGCTGGCGCGAGGAAATGACGCGCCTGCTGGAACTCATGGGCAGCCCCCAGCCGGATGAAGCGGTGCTCAAGGAAGCCCTCACCCGGCTCACCCTGCCCAGCCTGCTCATGCTGGCGCTGCTTTTGCCCCTGGCCATGGCCAACTGGTTTGCGCCGGCGCTGGTGCTGTTCCAAGGGCTTTCGGCCGGGGCGGCGCTGCGCCTGTCCCTGGCGGCGAGCCTGCGCAACGTCTGGCCGTTTCTGGTCTATGGCGTGCTGCTCTTCCTGCTGGACGCCATCGCTTCCCTGATGCTGCAGGGCGTGGTCGGGCTCACGCTGCGCATCGCCGGGCCGGCGGTCGCGCAAATCTTCGGGCTGTTCCTCGCCTTTCCGCTGTTCTGTGCCTTCGCGGCAGTGGTCCTGGCGTCCATGTATGCATCCTACGTGGACATTTTCGAGACAGCCCCGCAAAACGCAGGGCATTGAGGGGCGGTCGGCACCCCGGGGCGGGACCGGCAGCGCCGCTTACGGGAAGACTTCAGGCCGGGCTCAGTTTGGCGTATTCCAGCGCCAGCCACTTGAGGCCCCCTTCGCGGAAATTCACCTGCACCCGCGCGTCGGCCCCGCGGCCCTCGCAGTCCACGATCACGCCCACGCCGAACTTGGCGTGCACCACACTCTGGCCCACACGCCAGCCATGCTCGGGCGTTGCCTGTGCTGCCGGCGCCGGGGGCAGGGCCGCGCCGCCCACCGGGGCGAGCAGATGGCGCGGGATCTCCTCCAGGAAGCGGGAGGGAATCCCATAGCGCACCTGGCCATGCAGCATGCGGGTTTCCGCATGACTGAGGTAGAGCCGCCGGCGGGCGCGCGTGATGGCCACGTACATCAGGCGCCGTTCCTCCTCCAGCCCGGCGTGCTCGAACAGGCTGTTCTCATGGGGAAACAGGCCTTCCTCCAGCCCGGTGATGAACACGGCGTCGAATTCCAGGCCCTTGGCCGCGTGCACGGTCATGAGCTGGAGCGCATCCTGGCCGCTCGCAGCCTGGTGCTCCCCGGCCTCCAGCGCGGCGTGGGTGAGGAAGGCCGTGAGCACGTCGGGCAGGTCGCCCTCGGGCTCGGCGCCGTACTCCGCCTCGAAGGCCGCTGCGGCGGGGATGAGTTCCTCCAGGTTTTCCACCCGGTCCGCCTCACTGCGGCTGGCGCGGTAGTGGGCCAGCAGGCCGCTGGCGTGGAGCATGTGTTCCACCTTCTCCGCCAGGCTCATGCCGACCGTGTCCCGGCGCAGGGCCTCGATCAGCAGCACGAAGGCCGGCACGCCCCGCGTACTGTCCCTGCCGCCGCGGCGGCAGGCCGCCGCCCACAGGGAGATGCCCTGTTCCCGCGCGGCTTCCTGGATTTGCTCGATGGTGCGCGCGCCGATGCCGCGCGCGGGGAAGTTGATCACCCGCAAAAGAGCGTTGTCATCTTCCGGGTTGGCCATCAGACGCAGGTAGGCCAGGGCATGCTTCACTTCCTGGCGCTCGAAGAAACGCAGGCCCCCATAGACACGATAGGGCAGCCCGGCGGAGAACAGGGCGTGTTCCAGCACCCGTGACTGGGCATTGGAACGGTACAAGAGGGCGATCTCGGCCAGGGGCAGCCCCTCCGCGCGCAGCGCGCGCACTTCCTCCACCACGAACTGGGCTTCCTCCTGGTCCGTGGCCGCGGCGAACACCCGGATCGGTTCACCCGCTCCCTGGGCGGTCCACAGGTTCTTGCCGAGCCGGCCGGCATTATGGGCGATCAGGGCATTGGCCGCATCCAGGATGTTGCCCTGGGAGCGGTAGTTCTGCTCCAGCTTGATGATCTGCCGCACCCGGAAGTCCCGCAGGAAATCCTGCATGTTGCCGGCATGGGCGCCCCGGAAGGCATAGATGGACTGATCGTCGTCGCCCACCGCGAACACGGCGTTGTCCTGCCCGGCTAACAGCTTGAGCCACTCGTACTGGAAACGGCTGGTGTCCTGGAACTCGTCCACCAGGATGTAGCGGAAGCGGGCCTGGTAATGGGCGCGCAGGGGTTCGTTGCGTGTCAAAAGCTCAAAGGAGCGCAGCAAAAGCTCCGCGAAATCCACCACCCCCTCCCGCTGGCACTGCTCCTCGTAGGCCTGGTAGAGGTCACGATAGACCCGGCTGGCCTCGTCCGGCGCATCCACCTGCGCGGCGCGCAGCCCCTGCTCCTTGGCGTCGTTGATGAAGTACTGCACCTGCCGGGGCGGATATTTCTCGTCGTCCACGTTGTGCGCCCGCAGCAGGCGCTTGATGGCGGCGAGCTGGTCCTGGGCATCCAGGATCTGGAACAACTGGGGCAGACCCGCCTCCCGGTGATGGGCGCGCAGCAGGCGGTTGGCGAGGCCGTGGAAGGTGCCCACCCACATGCCCCGCGTGTTGATGGGCAGCATGGCAGCGATGCGCGTGAGCATTTCCCGGGCCGCCTTGTTGGTGAAGGTCACGGCGAGCACGTGCCCGGGGCTCGCCTGGCCGGTCTGGATCAGCCAGGCGATGCGCGTGGTGAGCACCCGCGTCTTGCCGGAGCCGGCGCCCGCGAGAATGAGGGCGGACTCGTGGGGCAGGGTCACGGCGGCGAGCTGCTCCGGATTGAGGTTGGCGAGAAAGGCAGGCGTCACGGCAGATCGGCGCAAAGCTTCATTATACGCAGCCACGCTGGCTGCGCCGGTGCCACAGCCTCGCGCACAGCCAGATGTAGAGGGGCACGTTGATGGCGAGCACCAACCCGCCCAGCAGCCATTGCAACGCGGGCGTCAGGGCCTCCGGATAGATGAGTGCCACGAGATGGTGCTCGATGAAGCCACTTCCATAGCCGGCCTGGCCCGCTGCGCGGCGCAGGGTGTTTTCCAGGGGCGTGAGGGGACAGACGCCGTTGGTGAATTCGATCGCCGCGCCCCACACGACCGCGGGAAGATGCAGCCAGGCAAGCCGCGGCCAGCGCAGCAGGGCGAACCCGCCCAGCCCCACCCACAGGATGAAGCCGAGATGCGCCGCAAGAACCACGTCCGCGAGCACGCGGTAAACCATGGAGGAACTATAGTCGTTCCGCCGCCACACCGTTGACGGCAGCATGGCCACCCCGCGGTGGACGGGCTGATGCACCGGGACACCGGCAGCGGTAGCGGTGGGGCCGGCCGCTGCCTCCTGGCCCCGCGCAAAGGGTAAGCCTCCGGCGCATGGCGCATCCGGCAGGCGCTTTGCGGCGCCTTCATGCGGTATGAAGGGCCCGCACCATCGAGTAGGGGACGGGGTCACCCCCGTCGCCCTCTCACACCACCGGACGTGCGGTTCCGCATCCGGCGGTTCAT
>JBBFMG010000178.1:0-4752 GCA_037478575.1 Burkholderiales bacterium
TCGCCTGGGACAACGAACACCCCTACAATTCCTCCTCCAACACCAACCCGAGTGCCAAAGGTGGTGGACTCATACAAACCCTGTTGTTTTGCCGGGTTTTCATGCTAGAGTAGGCACGCGGCAGCGGCGCCCGCACGCTGAAACCTCCCGGGAGGCTTTATGAGCAATGACAATCTCGTCGCCCACTTCCAGGCCTACAGCGCCTGGCGCGAACAACTCGCCGACAGCGTCGCGGGGCTGCGCAAATGGCTGGCGGAACAGGATCTCACCGACGCCCAGATCGACCTGCGCATCCAGCACGTGCTGGACCGGCTGAAGGACGACAAGCTCAACGTGGCCTTCGTGGCGGAGTTCTCCCGGGGCAAGTCGGAGCTCATCAACGCCATCTTCTTCGCCGATTACAAGCAGCGGCTGCTGCCCTCCAGCGCCGGGCGCACCACCATGTGCCCCACCGAGCTCCTGTGGGACCCCGCGCGCGAGCCCTGCATCATGCTGCTGCCCATCGAAACGCGCGCCACGGACACCACCACCACCGAGTACAAGCGCTATAGCGACGAATGGAAGGTGATCCCGCTGGACACTTCCTCCGGTGAGGGCATGATCCAGGCGCTGCAGCGGGTGTCCGAGACGCGGCGGGTGCCGGTGGAGGAGGCCGAACGGTATGGGCTCTATGACCGCGATGACGCGGACAACGCGCTCACCGTGCACGACGACGGCACGGTGGACATTCCCGCCTGGCGCCACGCCATCATCAATTTCCCCCACCCGCTGCTGGAACAGGGGCTGGTGATCCTGGACACGCCGGGCCTCAATGCCATCGGTACCGAGCCCGAGCTCACGCTCAACCTGCTGCCCAATGCCCACGCCATCCTGTTCATCCTGGCCGCCGACACCGGCGTGACCAAGAGCGACATCGAGGTCTGGCGCAACCACATCGGCAACACCCAGGGCCGCCAGAAAGGCCGCCTGGTGGTGCTCAACAAGATCGACGCCATGTGGGACGAGCTCAAGGGTGAAGAAGCGGTGGAGCGGGAGATCGCCCAGCAGGTGGAAACCACCGCGCACCTGCTCGGCCTCGACCCCGCCCAGGTGTTTCCCGTCTCGGCGCAGAAGGGGCTTTTGGCCAAGGTGCAGCACGATGAGGCGCTCCTGGAGAGAAGCCGCCTGCCCCGGCTGGAACGCGCGCTGTCCGACGAGCTCATTCCCTCCAAGCAGGAAATCGTGCGCGACGCCACCCAGAGCGAACTGGAAGACATGATCCAGCGCACCACCGACATCCTGCGCGGGCGGCTGGCCGGCGTGCGGGAGCAGCTCACCGAACTCAAGAACCTGCGCGGCAAGAACCAGGACGTCATCGAGCACATGATGGCCAAGGTGCAGCAGGACAAGCAGGATTTCGAGCGTGGCCTGCAGCGTTTCCAGGCCCTGCGCTCGGTGTTCTCCCATCACACCAACGTGCTGTTCAGTCACCTGGGCATGGATGCGCTCAAGCAGGAAATCCGCGACGTGCGCACGCAGATGGCCAAAAGCAAGTTCACCAAGGGCATCCGCGACGCCATGAACCAGTTCTTCCGCGACACCCACGCCAACATCGCCAAGGCCTCCGAGCAGATCGAGGAGATCAAGGCGATGATGGAGGCGATGTACAAGAAGTTCGCCGAGGAACACGGCCTCAAGGCCGCGAGCCCGGCGCCCTTCTCCACCCTCAAGTACACCAAGGAACTGGCCAAACTGGAAAAGGCCTACAACGACCATTTCGGCACGGTGACGGTCTATGCCACCGAACGCTTCAGCCTCATGGCCAAGTTCTTCGAAACCGTGGCGGCGCGGGTGGTCCACGTCTATGAGATCGCCAACCGCGACGTGGAGAACTGGCTCAAGGCGGTGATGGCGCCCATGGAAACCCAGGTGCGGGAACACCAGCTCCAGCTGCGCCGCCGCCTGGAAAGCATCAAGCGCATCCACAAGGCCACCGACACCCTGGAAGACCGCATCGCCGAACTGGAACAGATGGAAAAGACCATCCTCGACCAGCTCGCCGACCTCAACGATCTGCACACCCGTCTCACCGACGCGCTGGCCTTCGATGCCAGCCGCGAGCTCGTGGCCTGGGCGTGACGCGGCAGGTCAGCGCACCTGCCTCGCGCAACGCGCCCGGTAGCGGCCTGCCCGGGCCGGCGCTGCCTCGGGAAGCGGCCGACCCTTTTGCCTGGAAGTCAGCAGGCCACCGGTCGGGTCCCGTCCGCCGGCCCGGCGGTGCACAGCCGGGGATTCATTTACCCCGCAGGCGTTCCAGCTGGCGCCGGTCCCGCTTGGTGGGACGGCCGTGGAGGGCCTGCGCCGGTTCCGTCTGATAGCGCCGGGCTTCGCGCATGGCCTCGCGCCGGCGCCGGCTGCTTTCGCTTTCCTGATAGAGGGTCTGGGCCACGGAGGCGGGCCCGCGCCGGTCGGAGAGGCCGGCAACGGTGATTTCCCATTGGGTATCGGCAAGGGTGATTTCCAGCCGGTCGCCCACCCGGATCTCCCGCGCCGGCTTCACACGGGCGCCGTTCACCTTGACCTTGCCCCCTTCCACGGCCTGGCTGGCCAGGCTGCGGCTCTTGAAAAAGCGCGCCGCCCACAGCCACTTGTCGACACGCAGCCGTTCCACGCTTCAATCCGTCAGGGCCATTGGGAGGGGGCGGCGGGGCCGTGGCCCGCCCCACGGGATTGCCCCAGGCGCGGGGCACCGGCTACCCGGGCACGCCCCCGCCTCAAATGAAGAAGGGCGGATCGCTCCGCCCTTCCCGATCACCGGACAGCAGGAAACCCTCACGCCACTTTCTGGCCGCTGATGATGCGGTAGCGTTCCTCGAGCACTTCCCGCGATTCCTCGATGCCGGTGATGATGCAGTCCACCGGGCATACCTCGACGCATTGCGGCGTGTCATAGTGGCCGACACATTCGGTGCAAAGGTTGGGGTCGATGACGTAGATGTCGGGGCCCTGGGAGATGGCGCCGTTGGGGCACTCCGGCTCGCACACGTCGCAATTGATGCATTCGTCGGTGATCTTGAGTGACATGCCGCTTCCTCGTATATGAGAAATCACTAATATTCAGCGCATTCTGGCACTGAGGCGGGAATTAATCAAGGGATGCACGAACTCGCTGACATCGCCCCCGAGCCGGGCGATTTCCCGCACCAGGGAGGCCGAGACGAACATGTACTGCTCGGAAGGGGTGAGGAACAGGGTCTCCACGGCGGGGTTGAGCTTGCGGTTCATGCCGGCGAGCTGCAGTTCGTATTCGAAGTCGGACACCGCGCGCAGGCCCCGCAGCACTACCGTGGCGCCCTGCTCTTCCATGAACTTCATGAGCAGCCCGGAGAAGCCCAGCACACGCACGCCCGGCACTTCCGCCAGGGCCGCGCGGGCCATGTCCACCCGCTCCTCCAGGCTGAAGAAGGGACGCTTGTTGGGGCTCTCCGCCACGCCCACGATGACCTCGTCGAACAGCCGGGCGGCGCGCCGCACCAGGTCCTCGTGGCCGCGGGTGATGGGATCGAAGCTGCCGGGATAGACGATTCTGCGTGGATTCATGGTGTCGGGGCATCCCCTTGGGCGCGGCGGGCGAGGCCGTAGTGGACCATGCCGGCGCGTGCGCTTCTGAACAGCATCCAACCCTCCGGCAGCACGAGCGGCGCGCCGCTTTCCAGATAGACCACGCCATCCGGGGCCAGCCTCGGGGCCACCAGGGGCCACAGGGTCGGCAGCAGGGCGGCGGCGAAGGGCGGATCGAGAAAGATCACATCATACACGCCCGTGTCGCGCGCCAGCCACTCCCCCGCATCGGCTTCCACCACGGTGCACTGGCTGGCGCCGAGACGGACCGCGTTCTCCCGCAGGGCGGCGCACACCCGGTGCTGCCTGTCCACCAGGGTGACCTGGGCGGCGTGGCGCGAGGCGGCCTCGAAACCGAGGGCGCCGCTGCCCGCGAACAGATCCAGACAACGCTTGCCTTCCAGGGTCTGGCCCAGCCAGTTGAATACGGTCTCGCGCACCCGGTCCGGGGTGGGGCGCAGTCCTTCGGCGGCGGGGAAGGTGAGGATCCGGCTGCGCCAGATGCCGCCGATGATGCGCACGCGTCCCGCGCCGCTCCGGCCGCCGCGGGGTTTAGGGATTGTCCGGGCCACCCACCACCACCGTGACCATTTTCTCGGGCAGCACCCGGCGCCGGAAGGCATCGCGCACCTGGGCCGCGGTCACGCGCGCCACCGCCTTGGGGTAATCGTCCAGCCAGGTGAGGGGCAGGTCGTAGAAGCCGATCACCCCGAGGAAATCGAGGATCTTGCGGTTGCTGTCCATGCGCAGGGGGAAGCCCAGCACGATGTTGTTCCTGGCCTGGGCGAGCTCCGCCCCGGTGGGACCTTCGGTCACGAAGCGGGACACCGTCTCCTTGAGCACCCGCAGCACCTCGGGGGCGTCTTCCTTCTTGGTCTGCACGCCCATGATCAGGGGTCCCGGCTGGGCCAGGGGCAGGAAATAGCTGTAGGCGCTGTAGGCCAAGCCCCGCTTTTGGCGGATCTCCTTGAGGATGCGCGAGTCGAAGCCGCCCCCGCCCAGGACGTAATTGCCCACCAGCAGGGGAAAGTAGTCCGGATCGAGACGGCTCATCCCCGGCTGGCCCATGAGAATGTGGGCCTGGGTGGCGGGATGGGGCAGACGCACCGTTTGCCCCGCGGGGGACGGAATGGGCTCGGCGATGGCGGGCGG
>JBBFMG010000179.1:0-4690 GCA_037478575.1 Burkholderiales bacterium
TCGCCACGAGCTGGCCGTGGTCACCCTGGATCTGGGCCTGCCGCCGGATGCGGACGGGGCCTCGGAGGGCCTGCTCACCCTGCAGGAAATCCTGGCCCTCGCTCCGGCCACCAAGGTGATCGTGGTCTCCGGCAACCAGGACCGCGCCAACGCGGTGAAGGCCGTGGGCATGGGCGCTTACGACTTCTACCAGAAGCCCTTCGATCTCGAAGTCCTCCAGCTCATCATCAAGCGTGCCTTCCATGTGGCCCAGCTGGAGGCGGAGAACCGCAGGCTGCAGCGCCTGTCCATGGGGGCTGCGCTCAACGGCATCCTGACGGCGGCGGAACCCATGCTCAAGGTTTGCCGCACCATCGAAAAGGTGGCGCCGGTGGACGCCACGGTGCTCCTGCTGGGTGAGTCCGGGACCGGCAAGGAGCTCCTGGCGCGCGCGCTGCACGAGCTGTCGCCGCGGGCCGGCAAACGCTTCGTGGCCATCAACTGCGCCGCCATTCCGGAGACCCTGCTGGAGAGCGAGCTGTTCGGCTACGAAAAGGGCGCCTTCACCGGCGCCAGCAAGCAGACCAAGGGCAAGATCGAATACGCGGACGGCGGCACCTTCTTCCTGGACGAAGTGGGCGATCTGCCCATGGCCCTGCAGGCCAAGCTGCTGCGCTTTCTGCAGGAGCGCGTGGTGGAGCGTCTGGGCGGCCGGGAGGAGATTCCGGTGGACGTGCGGGTGGTGTGTGCCACCCATCGGGACCTCACGGCCCTCATCGCCGAGGGACGTTTCCGCGAGGATCTCTACTACCGCATCAGCGAAATCACCGTATCCATCCCGCCCCTGCGGGAGCGGCCCGGCGACGCCGCGCTCCTCGCCCAGGCCTTCCTGGAGCGCTTTGCCGAGCAGTTCAAAAAGCCCGTCAAGGGGTTCACCCCGGAGGCGGTGGCGGCGCTGGAGGCCCACACCTGGCCCGGCAATGTGCGCGAGCTGGAGAACTGCATCAAGCGTGCGGTGATCATGAGCGAGGGGTCCCGCATCGAGGCGGCCGATCTGGGCCTGTCCAGTGCGGGCGCCGTGGCCGAACCCCTCAACCTGCGTCAGGTGCGGGACGAGGCGGAACGCCAGGCGGTGGCCCGCGCCCTGGCACGGGCCGGCGGCAACATCGCCCGGGCAGCGGAACTGCTGGGCGTTTCCCGCCCCACGCTGTACGATCTCGTCAACCGTTATGGCCTCGCGGCCAAGACAGAAAACAAACCGGCGACATGACCGGGACCCGGCGCAGACCAGACATGACAACCCAAAGGAGACCCCCATGCCGGATTCCAGTCCCAGGCTGCGTCATCTCGCCCTGGCCCTCGCTTTAGCGGGCTTGATCGCCGGCTGTTCCGGCGACAAGCCGGAAACCATTTTCGCCCGGGCGCAGCAACACTATCAGGCGGGCGATACCAAGGCCGCCGTCATCGAACTTAAGAACGTCCTGCAAAAGGACCCGGCGCACCGTCAGGCGCGCCTGCTCCTGGGGCGCGCCTATGTGGACGAGGGCGACGGCGCATCCGCCGAGAAGGAACTGCGCCGCGCCCTGCAGCTGGGGGCGGGCACGGAGGAGGTGCTGCCCCTGCTGGGCCGGGCACTCCTGCAGCAGCGGGAATACCAAAAGGTGCTGGATGAAATCCCGGCCGACGTGAAGGGACCCCAGGCGGCCGTCCTGCTCGCCCTGCGCGGCGAGGCGCTCGCGGCACTGGGGCAGAGCGCCGAGGCACGCCAGGCCTTCGAGGCGGCGCGGGCCCTGGCGCCGGGACTGCCGGAAGCCAACCGCGGGCTGGCCGCCCTGATGTTGGCGGAGGGCAGGCCGGAAGAGGCCATCCGGCTGGCCGACGAATCCGTCCGCGCAGCGGGCGAGAAGCCCGATCCCTGGGTGCTGAAGGGCGACCTGCTGCGGGCCAAAGGCCAGAACCAGGACGCCGCCGCAGCCTATGGAGAAGCCCTCAAGCGCAACCCGGGCCACCTCGGTGCCCATCTTTCCCTCGCCCTGATCCGCCTGGGCGAGAAGGATTTCGCAGCCGCCCAGCGCCACATCGACGAGGCCCGCCGGCTCGAGCCCAAGGCCCTGCCGGTGCGCCTTGCCCAGGCCCAGCTCTGGCTCGCCCAGCAGCAGTTCGACAAGGCCCGCGACGAGCTGCAGGAAGTCCTCAAACTCGCCCCCAACAATGGGTCGGCCATCCTCATGATGGGCGCCGCCCAGCTGGGGCTCAACAATCTCAGCCAGGCGGAAACCTACCTGTCCACCTTCGTCAAGGCGGTGCCGGACCATGCCTATGCGCGCCGACTGCTGGCCGCCACCTATTTGCGCCAGCGGCAGCCCGACAAGGTGCTGGAACAGCTCAAACCGTTGCTGGCCGGAAACCCCGAGCCCGCCGTGCTGGCCCTGGCCGGCGAGGCCCACCTGCAGCGCAGGGAATTCGCCCAGGCCGCGGAGTATCTGGAAAAGGCCACTCAGGCCCATCCCGAGCAGGCCACGCTGCGCACGGAACTGGCCATCAGCCGTCTCGCCCAGGGGCAGACCGAAGCCGGACTGGCCGAGCTCACCGCCGCCGCGCGCCTGGAAGGCAGTCCGCTGCAGACGGATCTCGTGCTGATCGCCACCCACCTCGTCCACCGGAACTACGATGCCGCCCTGGCCGCCATCGACGCCCTCGGCCAGAAGCAGCCCAAGCTGCCTCTGGTGCCCAATCTGCGTGGTGCGGCCCTGCTGGGCAAGCAGGATACCGCGGGGGCGCGGCGTGCCTTCGAAGAGGCGCTCGCCCTCGATCCGGCCTTTTACCCGGCGGCGGCCAACCTGGCGCGGCTGGATCTGGCGGCCGGCGATCCCGCCTCGGCGCGCAAGCGCTTCGAAGCGGTGCTCGCCGCCGACCGCAAGAGCGTGGGCGCCATGGTGGGATTGGCGGCCCTGGAACGGAAGCTGGGCAATACCCGGGCGGCGGTGGACTGGCTCACCCGCGCGGCGCAGGCGGATCCCAGGGCCATCGCCCCCCGTGCCCTGCTGGCGCAGCATTATCTCGCCCAGCGTGAGCCCCAGCGGGCGCTGGCCCTGGCGCGGGAGGCCCAGGCCGCCAACCCCGCCAGCCCGGAAGCCCTGGAACTGCTGGGCAACGTCCAGCTGGCTGCGGGGGAAAAGGACAATGCCCTGGCCACCTTCACCCGGCTCACCGAACTGCGTCCGGATGCCGGCGAGGCCTTCCTGCGCCTGGCATCCGCCCAGCTGGCCACCGGCCGCGCCCAGGAGGCGCGCAAGTCCCTGGAGCGGGCGCTTGCGCTCAAGCCCGATCTCCTGGACGCCCAGCTCGCCCTGATCGGGCTCGATCTTCAGGAAAAACGGGTGGAGGAGGCGCGGCGCCGCGCCCGGGACATCCAGATCCGCCATCCCCGGGCGCCCGGCGGCTATGTGGTGGAGGGGGACATCCTGGCCAGCCAGGATCAGCCCGTCCAGGCGGCCGCCCTCTATCGCCAGGCCCTGGAGCGGGAGGCGAATCCGGTCATCGTCATGAAGCTCCATGGCAGCCTGCTGGCCGCCGGCAAGCCCGCCGAGGCCGGCAAGGTGGTCGCCGCCTGGCTCAGGGAGCATCCGGACGACGTGGGCTTCCGCCTCTATCTGGGCGAGGCCCACATGAAGCGCGGTGAGAACCGGGAGGCCATCGCCCAGTACCGCGCCGTGCTCCAGCAGGCGCCGGATCACCCGGTGGCCCTCAACAACCTGGCCTGGCTGCTCAACCAGCAGGGCGATCCGGAAGCGCTGCCCCTTGCCGAGCGGGCGCTCAAGCTGCGCCCGGAGGATCCCAACATCCTCGACACCCTGGGCTGGATCCATCTCAGCCGGGGCAAGCCGGACCAGGCGCGCGATTTCCTGGCCCGGGCGGTGGCTGCCGCGCCGGGCCAGCCCAGCGTGCGTTACCACTACGCGGTGGCCCTTGTCAAAAGCGGCGACCCCAGCCGTGCCCGCCAGGAACTGCAGCGGGCCCTAGACGCCGGGGTGCGTTTCCCGGAAGAGAAGGATGCCCGGGCCCTGCTCGCAACGCTCAAGACCACCCGGCCTTAAGCCGGCTGCCTGCAAAGGATCCCCTCATGAGAACGTTTGCTCTGCTCTGCACTGCCACCCTCGCCTGCGCGCTCCTGCTGTCCGGCTGCGACCGGCTGCGCACCTACACCGATCAGGAACACGTCGAGCGCGCCAAGGATTTCCAGGCCCGGGGCGACCTGCGGGCCGCGGAGATCGAACTCAAGAACGCCGTGGCCAAGAATCCCAAAAATGCCGAGGCGCGCCTGGAGCTCGGCAAGCTCTATCTGGAACTGCGGCAGGGGGAGGCGGCGCAGAAGGAGCTTGCCCAGGCGATCAGTCTCGGCGCCCAGACGGACGGTTCGAAACTGGCCCTGGCCCGGGCGCTGCTGCTTGCCAACCAGCCGGAGCAGGCCCTCGCCTGGCTGGAACCCGGCCCCCAGACCACCGACCGCATGGCAGCCAAGCTGCTCGCGGCCCAGGGCGACGCCCGTCTGGCCCTGCGCAAGCCCCGGGAAGCCTGCGCCCTCTACCAGCGGGCTGCCGACCGGGATCCCCAGGGCGCGGTCGAAGCCTACTGGGGCCTGGCGGTTTGCCAGGCCCTGCGCCGGGACCTTGCCGGTGCCCAGGCCATGCTGGAAAAAGCCCGGGATCTC
>JBBFMG010000180.1:0-4677 GCA_037478575.1 Burkholderiales bacterium
GTGAGCACCGCGTCCATGCCGCGCCGGTTCTGGGCGCCGGTCAGGGCATCCTCCAGCAGCGACTGGCGGGTCTCGCTGAGTTCCGAGGCCATGCGTTCCAGGGTGGAGCGTGTGACGGCGAGCTCATCCTGGGTGCGTGCCACCGACTGGTGGATCAGATCCGCTTTTTCCGTGAGCGCCTGCGCCAGGCGCAGGATCAGGTCCTTCTCCTGGGCACTGTCCAGCTCGTTCACCGTGGCGCGGATGTCTGCATTGTGAGCCTCGAGCTCGCCGCTGAGCTTGTTCGTGCGGCGGATCACCATGTCCACCAGCTGGCGCACCATGTCCACGATTTCCCGGGAAGCCTCCGCCGCCGGGAAGGCGGGCGGTGGCAGGGGCGTGCCCGCCATCTCCGCGTACACCCGGGCATAGTTTTCCGGCGTGGCGGGCAGCTGGCGCTCCGCCAGGGCGAGCAGGGTGGCGCGGGCGAGATCGGCGACGGAAGGTGGAGTCATGGGGGGGTCCGCGAGCGTCGTGGGGCAATGTTACATCTTCTGCCGCAGCTTGTCCGGACCCGTCCCTCAGGGGGCGAGCCGCTGGTAGAGCTCCAGATAGGCGCGGGCGCTGCGTTCCCAGGAAAAATCCATACGCATGCCCGCCTGCTGGATGCGCCGCCACAGGGGTCTGTCCTGCCAGGCGGCGAGCGCCCGGCGGACGGCCTCGAGCACCGTGGCGTAGTGCATGTCGTGAAACACGAAACCGGTGACCGTGCCGGCGGCGATGTGCTCCGGCGTGGCGTCCACCACGGTGTCCGCCAGTCCGCCGGTGGCGTGGACCACGGGCGGCGTGCCGTAGCGCTGGCTGTACATTTGGTTGAGGCCGCAGGGCTCGTAGCGGGACGGCATGAGGAACAGGTCGGCCCCCGCTTCCATGAGATGGGACAGGCCCTCGTCGAAGCCGATGGTGACGGAAAGCTCGCCCGGATGTCGTGCAGCGAGGGTGCGCAGGGCCGTTTCCAGTTCCGCCTCGCCCGTCCCCAGCACGGCCACCTGGGCGCCCTGGCGCAGGATCTCCGGCGTGATGGCCAGCACGACGTCCGACCCCTTCTGGTAGGTGATGCGCGAGATCACCGCGACCAGTGGCCGGTTCGCGTCCGGCGCCAGCCCGAGGCGCTCCCGGAGTTCGCGTTTGCAGGCCTGTTTGCCTTCCAGATGTTCGGCGTCGAACGGTTGCGGCAGGTGCGGGTCACGGGCCGGGTCCCACTCGCTCACGTCGATGCCGTTCAGGATGCCCGTCAGCCGGTCGCGCCGCTCCCGCAGCAGGCCGTGCATGCCGAAACCCAAAGTTTCCTCCTGGATTTCCCTGGCGTAGGTGGGGCTCACGGTGGTTAGCCAGTCGGCGTAATACAGGCCCGCCTTGAGGAAGGAGAGATGGCCGTAATATTCCAGCCCGTGCAGGCTGAAACTCTCCGGCGGCAGGCGCAGGGCCCCGAGCAGGCCGGCGTCGAAATTGCCCTGGTAGGCGAGATTGTGGATGGTCATCACCGTTGCTGCGCCGCCGCCACGGAAACGCAGGTAGGCGGGCGCAAGGCCGGTCTGCCAGTCATTGCAGTGCAGGATGCGGGGCCGCCAGTCGGTCAGGGGGCTGGCGTCCGAGGCGAGCAGGGCTGCGGCATAAGAAAGCAGGCCGAAGCGATGGGCGTTGTCGCCCCAGTCCCGCCCGTCCGGTGCCTGATAGGGCCCGCCGTCGCGGTTAAAGTAGGCATCCCAGACGACGATATAGAGGGGGACAGCGCTGCCCGGCACCTGCGCCCGGCGCAGTTCCACCCGTCCCGCCGTGTAGGGATGGTCGAACCAGGCCACCGCGTGCCCGTCCGGCACACGCTCGAGCACCTGCCGATAGCCTGGAACCAGCACCCGCACATCGGCACCCAGGGCGCGCAGCGCGGCAGGCAGGGCGCCGGAGACATCGGCGAGCCCCCCGGTCTTGATCAGGGGATGGATTTCCGAAGTGGCAAAGAGAATGGGTAAGGACATTCCGGCGGCGTTTCTTGTTCTTCTATAGTGGAGGTTGGATTATCCCAGATTTGCCGCGGCCTGCGCCGGGGCAATGACGGGCACATTGCAATTTCCGCATCAGCGCAACCAGGGGAGAGGTTCCGATGAAGATGGGCATGGTGGGTTTGGGCCGCATGGGCGGTAACATGGTGCGGCGCCTGCGACGCGGTGGCGTCGAGGTGGTGGCCTGGAACCGCAGTTTCGAGGTGACCGAGGCACTGGCACAGGAAACCGGTGCCCAGCCGGCGCGCAGCTTCGAGGAACTGGTGGCGGCCCTGCCCGCGCCGCGCGTCGTCTGGCTCATGCTGCCGGCGGGGCAGGCCACTGACGCGGCCGTCGAGCAACTGGCTGCCCTGCTTGCGCCCAATGATCTCATCGTGGATGGGGCCAACGGCTATTACCGCGATGCCATCCGCCACGGGGCGATGCTGAAGGCACGGGGACTGCAGTTCATCGACTGCGGGGTGTCCGGCGGCATCTGGGGGCTTGCCAACGGCTACTGCCTGATGTTCGGCGGTGAGCCCGAAGCGGCAGCGCGGGTCATCCCCTACATGCGGGTCCTGGCGCCCACGCCGGATACCGGCTGGCTGCACTGCGGGCCGGTGGGTGCCGGACATTTCACCAAGATGGTTCACAACGGCATCGAGTACGGCATGATGCAGGCCCTGGCGGAGGGCTTTGCCCTGCTCAAGGCCAAGCGCGAGTTCGCGCTGGACATTGCCGCCATTGCCGAACTGTGGCGCCACTCCAGCGTGGTGCGTTCCTGGCTGCTCGACCTCACCGCCGAGGCCCTGGCCCGGGATCAGCAGCTCACCGGCATCGAGCCCTATGTCCCGGATTCCGGCGAGGGCCGCTGGACGGCGTTGGAGGCGGTGGAGCAGGGGGTGCCCACGCCGGTGATGACCCTGGCCCTGATGATGCGCTTCGCCACCCAGGGGGGCAACGATTTTCCCGCCAAGCTGCTGGCCATGATGCGCAAGGGCTTTGGCGGCCATGCGGTGAAGACCGGAGGTGGCAAATGAGCGCGAACGGCAGCCCGGATACGCCCTGCAGCTTCGTCATCTTCGGCTCCACCGGCAATCTGTCCCAGACCAAGCTTCTGCCCGCCCTCTATCATTTGGAGCGCGCAGGCAGGCTGCCGCCCCACATGAGCCTGTTCGCCTTCGGCCGGCGTCCCTTCACCGATGCGGACTGGTGTGCCTTCATGCGCGAGGCGCTGGAGCGCAAGCTCAAGGAACGCTTCGATCCCGCCCTGTTCGAACAATTCGCCCAGCGCTTCACCTACGTCCAGGGCGAGCTGCACAGCCGGGAAGACTACGAAAAACTCAAGCAGGCGCTGGCCACCCCCAAGATGGGCGCGTGCACCAATGTGGTGTTCTACCTTGCCATCAAGCCGGCGGAGTTCACCGCGGTGATCAACAACCTGGACCGGGCCGGACTCAACAAGCCGCGCGGTTTGCATCGCATCGTGGTGGAAAAGCCCTTCGGCGAGGACATCGAGAGCGCCGAGATGCTCAACCAGGTGCTGCACCGGCATTTCGACGAGGAGCAGGTCTATCGCATCGACCATTACCTGGGCAAGGAGACGGTGCAAAACCTGCTGGTGTTCCGTTTCGCCAACACCCTGATCGAGCCCCTGTGGAACCGCAATTTCATCGATCACGTGCAGATCACCGTGGCCGAAGAGGTGGGCATCGGCAAGCGGGCGGATTACTACGAGCGCGCCGGGGCGTTGCGCGACATGCTGCAGAATCACCTGATGCAGCTGCTCACCGTGGTGGCCATGGAGCCGCCTGCCAACATGGATGCCGACGCGGTGCGCGACGAGAAGGTGAAGGTGCTGCGCTCCATCCGCCCCATTTCCAAGCGTTCGGTCAACGCTCACGCCTTCCGCGCCCAGTATGCAGCCGGTTTCATGAATGGCGAGCCGGTGCCCGGCTACCAGGAGGAGGAGGGTGTGGAGCCGGGCTCGGTCACCGAGACCTTCGTCGCCGCCAAGTTCTACATCGACAACTGGCGCTGGCGTGATGTGCCGTTTTACCTGCGCACTGGCAAGCGTATGGCCAAGCAGCTCTCCCTGATCGCGATCCGCTTCAAGCACCCGCCCCAGCAGCTGTTCCGGGAAACACCCCTCACCTCTATCGCCCCCAACTGGATCGTGCTTTCCCTGCAGCCCGAGGAAAGCATGCACATGGAGGTGCACGTGAAGCAGCCGGGGCTGGAGATGCAGACACGGGTGCTGAAGATGAACGCCTTCTATCAGGAACCGGGTGCCAAGTCCCTCGACGCCTACGAGAACCTGCTTTTGGATGTGATCGAGGGCGACCGCACGCTGTTTTTGCGTTATGACGAAGTGGAATGGGCCTGGCGCGTGGTGGATCCCATTCTCAAGCACTGGGCCATGGAGCGCGACTACATCCATACTTATCCCGCCGGCAGCTGGGGGCTGCAGGAAGCCAACCGCCTGTTCGACGGCGAGGATCAGGAATGGCGCAACGAGGTGTGACGGCCTGATGGAAACGCGCTGGCACCTGCTGCCCGACGCCGCCGCGGTGGCGGCCGAGGTGCGCCGGCGGCTTTTGACCGCAGCGCAGGAAGCCATCGACCGACGGGGGAGCTTCCACCTGGTGCTGGCCGGCGG
>JBBFMG010000181.1:0-4650 GCA_037478575.1 Burkholderiales bacterium
CGTTGCGCTCACCCTCGGTGGGACGCGCGGGGCGGGGTTCAGCCCCACCCCGGGCTTCGCGCGCCGCGGCTTCGCCGGCCTTGGTCTCACGGGGCTCGGTCAGGCCGGTCTCCTCCCGCCGCTCGCCGCGGCCACGGCCGCGCCGGCCCCGGCGACCTCCGCGCTCCTGGGCTTCAGCAGGCGCCGTGGCCGGGGCAGCCGGGGCAGCGGCTTCCGGTTTCTCGCTGCGCGGGGCTTCCGCTCGCGGCAGGACGCTCTCGCTGCGGGGCGTCTGGCTTTCGGCCCGCGCTTCCCGCCGCTCGCCCCGATGGCGATCACGGCCGCGCCCGCGCCCACGGCCCCGTTCGCCACGCTCGCTGCGCGCGGCCGGACGTGCCGCAGGCGCGGCGGCCGTTTCGGTTTTTTTCTCGCCGCCGAACAGGCCGGCAAACCAGCCAGCTACCTTGGACAGCCAAGCTTCCTTCCTTTCCTCCTTTTCCGGCGCCTTTTCCGGCACCACCGGCGCGGGCTGGGCAGGGGTGATGTCCCGCACCACGGCCACCTGGCGCGGTTTGGGCGGCTCGGCGCTAGCTTCCGGTTCGGCGGTTTCGGCGGGCGCTTCCACCAGTTCGTAGGTGGGACGGTCGATGGCCGCCACGTCGTCGGCCTTGAGGCGCTGGACCTTGAAGTGGGGGGTCTGCAGGTGGACGTTGGGGATGAGCACCACGCTCACCTTGAAGCGGGCCTCGATCTTCCAGATGTCCGCCCGTTTCTCGTTGAGCAGGAAGGTGGCCACGTCCACGGGAATCTGCGCGTGGACCGCGGCGGTGTGCTCCTTCATCGCCTCTTCCTGGATCAGGCGCAGGATGTGCAGGGCAGTGGACTCCGCGCCCCGGATGTGGCCGGTGCCGTTGCAGCGCGGGCACACCACGTGGCTGGTCTCGCCCAAAGAGGGCTGCAGACGCTGGCGGGACAGCTCCAGCAGGCCGAAGCGGGAAATCTTGCCCATCTGCACCCGCGCCCGATCAAGATGCAGGGCGTCGGCCAGACGTTTTTCCACCTCGCGCTGGTTGCGCTGGCTTTCCATGTCGATGAAATCGATGACGATCAACCCGCCCAGGTCGCGCAGGCGCAGCTGGCGGGCGATTTCGTCCGCAGCCTCCAGGTTGGTGCGGAAGGCGGTTTCCTCGATGTCCGCCCCCTTGGTGGCCCGGGCGGAGTTCACGTCGATGGCGGTGAGGGCCTCGGTGTGGTCGATGACGATGGAGCCGCCGGAGGGCAGATTCACCGAGCGCGCATAGGCCGACTCGATCTGGTGCTCGATCTGGAACCGGGAAAAGAGCGGCACGTCATCCCGGTAAAGCTTGATTTTGTTGACATTCTGGGGCATGACGTGGCTCATGAACTGCCGCGCCTGCTCGTAGATGTCCTCGGTGTCGATGAGGATCTCGCCGATGTCCGGCTGGAACAAGTCCCGGATGGCGCGGATCACCAGGCTGCCTTCCTGGTAGATCAGGAAGGCGCCCGACTGGCTCGCCGCGGCGGCCTCGATGGCGCGCCACAGCTGCAGCAGGTAGTTGAGGTCCCACTGCAGCTCCTCCACGGTCCGGCCGATGCCGGCGGTGCGGGCGATGATGCTCATGCCAGGGGGGACGTCCAGCTTGGCCATGGTCTCGCGCAGCTCGTCCCGGTCCTCGCCCTCGATGCGGCGCGACACCCCGCCGCCGCGGGGGTTGTTGGGCATGAGCACGAGATAACGGCCGGCCAGGCTGATGAAGGTGGTGAGGGCCGCGCCCTTGTTGCCGCGCTCGTCCTTCTCCACCTGGACGATGAGTTCCTGGCCTTCCTTCACCGCATCCTGGATGCTGGCCCGGCCCACCGTGGCCCCCTCACGGAAATAGCTGCGCGCGATTTCCTTGAAGGGCAGGAAGCCATGCCGCTCCGCCCCATAGTCCACGAAGCAGGCTTCGAGACTGGGCTCGATGCGGGTGATGACGCCCTTGTAGATGTTGGACTTGCGCTGTTCCTTGGCTGAGGATTCGATGTCGAGGTCGATGAGCTTCTGACCGTCGACGATGGCGACACGCAGTTCCTCGGCCTGCGTGGCGTTGAACAACATGCGTTTCATTTGTATGGTCTCCCGCGCTCAGGACACGGGAAGGCCAGACCGCGCACATCACGGGGATGCGCGATTCCTGCTCAAACGAAGGAGAGACGGGAAAATCCGGGTTCGTTCAGGGGCATGGAAAAGGCTGGTCTGGTTGAAACGTCGGCGATGGGATGCATCCAGGGCATCGGCAGCCGGCCAGGCATCAGGCCCGGGCTGCTCACATCGCTTGCGGAGCCCCGTTCGCGGGGCTCCGTGGCTTCAGGCCGGCGCGCAGCGCGCGTCGGCGGAATCCCAAGTGCTCTGAGCGCGTAAATCAAGTACTATCGCTGCTTTTGCCGCGGCGGTGAGCGAGATAACCGCCTGCTTTTGCGACGCCGGTTCGGGAGTGCCGGGCGCTTTCACTCAAAGCACGCCGCCAACGCCGTCACGGGGACCGGACCACCCGCCGGACCCGGGGCCCGGAGCCGCTGTGGCGTCTCCGCAGCCAGGGCCGGAGGCGACAGTATATTGAAAATGAAAGAGTTAAGCAAAGAAACCGTCACCTGGCTGATGATCGGGGAACAGGCGGCCGGCCAGCGCATCGACAATTTCCTGCTGCGGGAGCTGAAGGGGGTCCCCAAAAGCCACATTTACCGCATCCTGCGCAGCGGCGAGGTGCGGGTCAACAGCCGCCGGGTGGAGGCGACCCACCGGCTGGCTGCGGGCGACCGGGTGCGCCTGCCGCCTCTGCGCCGGTCTGTCGCGTCCGCCCCCGGGCGGGTCGAGCGCTTCACCGGCAGGGTGCTTTACGAAGACGACGCCCTGCTGGTGGTGGACAAGCCGGCGGGTACCGCGGTCCATGGGGGCAGCGGGGTTTCCCACGGCCTCATCGAGCAGCTGCGCCAGGCACGGCCGGACCTAAGGTTTCTGGAGCTGGTGCACCGGCTGGACAAGGAGACCTCGGGGGTGCTGCTGGTCGCCAAGAAGCGCTCGGCGCTCACCCGGCTGCACGCCCTGCTGCGCGAGGGGCGGGTGGAAAAGCACTACCTGGCGCTGGTGAAGGGACACTGGCCCCACGCCCGGCAGCACGTGAAGCTCGCCCTGCACAAATTCGTCACGGCGTCGGGCGAGCGGCGGGTACGGGTGAGCGGGGAAGGCCAGCCGGCCCACACCATCTTCACCCTGGTGCGCCGCCTCGGGGACTTCAGCCTGCTGGATGCGGAACTCAAGACCGGGCGCACCCATCAGATCCGGGTCCACCTGGCGCATCTGGGGCACCCCATCGCCGGGGACGACAAATACGGCGATTTCACCCTCAACCGCCAGCTTGCCCGGCAAGGTCTCAAACGCATGTTCCTCCATGCCAGGAGCCTGGCCTTCGAGCATCCGGCGAGCGGTGAGCGCATGGTGTTCGAGGCGCCCCTGCCACGGGAGCTGGATACCTTTCTCGCCAGTCTGCAGGAGCATCCGGAATAGGCAGAACCATGGCAAGACGATTCGATCTCATCGTATTCGACTGGGACGGCACCCTCATGGACTCGGCGGGCGTGATCGTCGCCTCGATTCGGCGCGCCGCCGAGGATCTGGGGCTTGAGCCCCCTGCCGAGGCGGCCTGCCGCCACATCATCGGGCTGGGGCTTGCGGAAGCCCTGCAGCACCTGTTCCCGGCACTGCCCGAAGCGGAGCATCCCCGTCTGGTGGAGCGCTACCGTCACCATTACCTGGGAAGGGACGCAGAGATTCCCCTGTTTGCCGGGGCCGACGCCCTGGTGCGCGCACTCCACGCGCGGGACTATTTGCTGGGCGTGGCCACCGGCAAGAGCCGCAAGGGACTGGACCGGGTGCTGGGCTATACCGGACTTCGGCCCTATTTCCACGCCACGCGCTGCGCCGACGAGTGTTTTTCCAAACCCCATCCCCAGATGCTGGAGGAATTGATGACGGAACTGGGTGCCCGTCCCGAACGGACGCTGATGGTAGGCGACACCAGCCACGATCTTCAGATGGCGGCCAATGCCGGCGTGGCGGCGCTGGCAGTGAGCTATGGCGCCCATGGGCGCGAGGATCTGCTCGCCCATGGGCCGCTGGCCTGCGTGGACAGTGTGCAGGAGCTGGGAACATGGCTGGCAACCTGCGCCTGATCTGCGCCAGCGACGAGCTGGAGGAGGGCGGGCGCGGGGTACGCTTCGAGGCCCTCCACGGAGGCCAGCTCAAACCGGCCTTCGTGGTGCGCTTCGACGGCCTGTGCCGCGCCTACCTCAACGAGTGCGCCCATGTCCCGGTGGAGCTGGATTTCCGGGAGGGCGAATTCTTCGATGACTCGGGCCTGTATCTGATCTGCTCGACCCACGGCGCCCTGTACGCGCCCGAGTCCGGTGCCTGCCTGGGCGGCCCCTGCAACGGCAGGGGGCTCACGCCGCTGCAGGTGGTGGAAATGGATGGACAGGTTTACGTGCGGGAGGAAGTCGGACATGGCGGAAGCTGACAACTGGGAACGGCAGACCCTAGAGAAAATCGCCCTGGCCGCGGTGACGGAACAGCGCCGCGCGCGGCGCTGGGGCATCTTTTTCAAGGCCCTGGGC
>JBBFMG010000182.1:0-4642 GCA_037478575.1 Burkholderiales bacterium
CGTCGGCGAACTCCCGCTCCAGATCGAAGCCTTCGTCGAGCAGGAGAGCCTCGGCCGCCACCTCTTCCAGCAGCTGCCCGGCTTCCGAATCCCGGAAAGCCTCCAGCAGCTGGGCGCCGGTGACCACATGGGGATTGGCCGTGAGATATGCAAGCACCTCACCCACCAGCCTGCCTTCCCCATCCTCGGCGAAATCCGCCTCCCAGGTCACACCCCGCCCCAGGGCGGGGCGCGCGAGCAGCAGGCGCAAGAGCTGGCGGTTGCGCGACGGCGCCCGGCGCACGCGCGGCGCGCCACGGGGCGCTGCACCGTCGGCGCCACCCTCCCGGCGGGGGGCGGCGGGCATCAGCGCCGCCAGCTCCTCCGGACTCAACCCCGCCAGCTCCGCGAGACGCTTGCGCAGCAACAGGGCCAGGGCCGGCGCCTGGACCTGCTCGATCAACGGTCGGGCCTCCCGGATCAGGCGGGCCCGCCCTTCCTCGCTCTGGACGTCGTTGCGCGCCGTGAGCTCGCGAAACAGGAACTGGCTCAGGGGCAGGGCCTGGGCGAGCTGGGCCTCGAAGGCCTGGCGTCCCTGGGCACGGATGAAGCTGTCCGGATCTTCTCCCTCCGGCAGGAACAAAAAGGACAGCGCCGCGCCGTCGGTGAGGGCGGGCAGGCTGTTTTCCAGGGCACGCCAGGCGGCGCGCCGCCCCGCCTCATCGGCATCGAAACAGAACACGATGTGCTCCGCCAGCCGCAGCAGGCGCTGCACGTGATGGGGTGTAGTGGCCGTACCCAGGGTGGCCACGGCGTATTCCACGCCATGCTGGGCCAGGGCCACCACGTCCATGTAGCCCTCCACCACCAGCACCCGTCCCCCCTCGCGGATCGTCCGGCGCGCCTGGGCAAGGCCATAGAGTTCATGCCCTTTCTGGAACAGGGGCGTCTCCGGTGAGTTGACATATTTGGGCTCGCCCTGCCCCAGCACCCGGCCGCCGAAGCCAATGACGTGGCCCCGCTGATCCAGAATGGGAAACATGATGCGGTCGCGGAAGCGGTCGTAACGCCGCCCCGCCTCGGAGTCGATCACCAGCCCCGCTTCCGCCAGCACGGAGGAGGCGGCATAGTCCGGAAACACCGCCGCCAGGTTCTGCCAGCCCTCCGGCGCGTAGCCGATGCCGAAGCGGGCGGCGATCTCGCCCGACAGGCCACGCCCCTTGAGGTAGTCGATGGCCCGGGGCGAGGCCTTGAGCTGCTGCCGGTAGTAATGCAGGGCCTGGGTGAGCACCCCACGCAGGGCGGCGAAGCGCTCGCCGCCCGGAGCGGGGCCGCCGGCACGCGCTTCCTTGGGCACGGTCAGGCCGAGCATCTGCGCGAGCTGCTCCACCGCCTCGGGAAAACCGATGCCCTGGTATTCCATGAGAAAACCGATGGCCGTGCCATGGGCGCCGCAGCCGAAGCAGTGATAGAACTGCTTGCTGGGACTGACGGTGAAGGAAGGCGTCTTCTCCTTGTGGAAGGGGCAGCAGGCACTGTAGTTGGCCCCTGCCTTTCTGAGGGGCACGTAACGCCCCACCACCTCCACGATGTCGACGCGCTGCAGCAGCTCCTGGATGAAGGACTGGGGGATCATGAGCCGCCGAAAAGCCTGGGTGCGGCCGCAGCCGGCCGTGCCACGTGGGTCTAGGCGGACAGACGCGCCTTGACCAGCGCGGAAACCTTGCCCATGTCGGCGCGGCCGGCGAGCTTCGGACGCACCAGGTTCATCACCTTGCCCATGTCGGCCATGGCCCTGGCGCCGGTTTCGGCGATGGCTGCGTTGATGATGGTTTCCACTTCCGCGTCCGACAGAGGCTGGGGGAGATAAGCCTGCAGCACCCCGATCTCGAATTTCTCGGCGTCGGCCAGATCCTGCCGGCCGCCTTTCTCGTACTGGGCGATGGATTCCCTGCGCTGCTTGATCATTTTCTCCACCACGGCGATTACCTGGGCATCGTCCAGGCTCACCCGCTCATCCACTTCCCGCTGCTTGATGGCCGCCAGCAGCAGCCGCAGGGCGGACAGGCGCGCGCTGTCCTTGGCGCGCATGGCCTGTTTCATGTCTTCGGTGATGCGGTCCTTGAGGCTCATGGCGACCCCGTGTAACTGGCAAGTGGTTGACGGCAAACGATTCTTTCCCGGCTGGAGGGTGCACGCGGGCTTTCGAATGTTAGCACCGGGCCCCTGCTTTTGAAACGCATCCTCAAGAAACGCCCCGGTAAGCCGTTGTTTTGCTGTGGCCCCGCGCGGCCGAGGCGTTGAGCACCCCATGCGAAGATTCATGCTTTCCGGACTGCGGCTCAAACTGGTGGCCATCACCCTGGCCGCGGTCGTGCTTGCCTTCACCGTCCTGGGCGGCTGGCGGGCGGCCCAGGAAAAGCAGCGCCTGGAGGCAGACATCGCCCGCTCGGGACAGGAGCGGGCGGCCCTCCTTGCCGAGGCCGTGGCCAACCTGGTGGTGGGCTATGACTACTCCAACATGGAGTCTTTGGCCGAACGCATCGTGCGCCAGGCGGACGTGCACCAGGTGGTGATTCGCGACCGCCATGCCAAGACCATGGTGCTGCGCAACCGCCCCACCCTGCCTGGCGACCCCATGCTCACCTTCAAGGTGCCGGTCCTGTTCGGCGGGAACCCAGTGGGTGAGGTGGAGCTCGCCGTCTCCCTGGCCCGTCTCGACCAGGAAATCGCCCGCGTGTATCGCGACGTGCTGCTGGAGCAGCTCCTGTTCGCCCTGTTCCTGGGGCTCGTCATATACCTCGGCGCCTCGCGCCTGATCGTGCGCCCGGTGACCCGCCTGAGCCGCCACATGCAGGCCGTGGCCGACCAGCCGGAGGCGGCGCCCCTTCCGGAGCCGGGCAGCCACGACGAGATCGGGGAACTCGCCCGGGTCTTCAACCAGCTCCAGACCCGCGTGCGGGAGACCCAGCAGCGTCTGCGGGAGAAAATCGACCTGGCCGGCACGGCGCTGATGAAGACCAACGAGCAGTTGCAGGCCCGCACCCAGGAGCTGGAAGAGCGCACCCGCGAGCTGGAGAAGGCCCTGGCCCTGGTGGAGAAACTGGCCGTTACCGACAGCCTCACCGAACTCAGGAACCGCCGCTATTTCGACGACAGCCTGGCCGCCGCCTTCGCCCGCGCCCAGCGCTTCGGGGAAACGGTCTGCCTGGTGCTGGCCGACGTGGACCATTTCAAGCACATCAATGACAGCCACGGCCACGCCGCGGGCGATGCCGTGCTGCAGGCACTGGCCTCCGTTTTCCGCAACCGGGTGCGGGATACCGACGTGGTGGCCCGCCTGGGCGGAGACGAGTTCGCCTTTCTGCTCTACCGCACCCCGCTGCAGGAAGCCCGGGTGTTCTGCGATGACCTGCTCCAGCTCGTGGCGGGATTGCGCTTCGGTTTCCAGGGACAGCCGCTGGAAGTGAGCCTGTCCATCGGCTATGCCTGCAGCGACCGCCAGACCCACAGCGTGGAAGCCCTCTACGGCGCCGCCGACGAGGCCCTCTACGAGGCCAAGCGCCGCGGCCGGGCCCAGGCCGTGGGCTATCCCTTCACCACCCCAACCACCCAGGAGGCCAGCCCGTGAAGCATTCAGCCAGGACCCGCCTGCCCCGCCTCGTCCTCGCTTTCGTACTCGCCCTGGCGGTCGGGCCGAGCCGGGCCGCCGAAGCCGAAACCCTCTATCTGGGTTCCGTGGCCATGGACACGCCGGCGGAAATGGTGCGCCGGCTCACGCCCCTGGCGGACTATCTCAGTCGCCGCACCGGTCTGCGCATCGAGTTCCGGGCCTCCCCGGACCTGGGTTCGGCGGTGAAGGAACTGGGGCGCGACTTCACCCAGATCGCCTACCTCACGCCGGTGGCCTATCTGGAGGCACGGGAGCAGTACAACGCCCAGCCGCTGGTGGCGCCCCTCACCCGCGGCAAGTCCACCTTCACCCTGGTGATCGCCGCCCGCGCCGACAGTCCCTACCGGCGCACGGCGGATCTGCGTGGCAAGCGCTTCGCCTTTGGCGACCCCAAGGCGCTGCTGCAGCGCGCGGTGGTGTTGGAAAGCGGCATCCGCCTGGAGGAATTCGGCGGCTATGAATTCCTGCGGCACTACGACAACATCGCCAAGGCGGTGCTCAACCGGGATTTCGACGCCGGCATTCTCAAGGACACTGTCTTCGAGGAATACGAGCCGCGCGGTCTGCGCCGCCTGTACACCTCGCCGCCTCTGCCCTCCTACCTGTTCGCCGTGAGCGAGCGGCTGCCGCCGGCCACCGTGGCCAGGCTGCGGGCCGCCTTCCTCGAACTCAAGGCGGACAATCCCCAGCACAGGGCCATCCTGCGCGAGCTGGATGCCAACTACGAGGGCTTCGAACCGGTGCAAGACCGGGATTACGACCTCATCCGGCGCATGATCGCACCCTTCCGGACGCAGTGAGAAAAAAACGCGCTGGAGATGATCTCCAGCGCGTTTTCCGTGTGACCCGACCGGCCGGGCGCCGCCCGGCCAAGGCGTCAGTAGAGCTTGGGCGGCAGCATCTGGCTGCGCAGCCGCTTGTAGTGGCGCTTGATCGCTGCTGCCATCTTGCGCTTGCGCTCGGCCGTGGGCTTTTCGTAATACTCGCGGG
>JBBFMG010000183.1:0-4598 GCA_037478575.1 Burkholderiales bacterium
CCGGCATTGATGCGGGCAATCCACAGGGCGCGGAACTGACGCTTGCGCTGACGCCGGTCACGGTAGGCATACTGGCCGGCCTTCATCACCGCCTGCTTGGCGACGCGATAGACGTTCTTGCGGCGGCCGCGGTAGCCCTTGGCCTGCTCCAGCACCTTCTTGTGACGGGCACGCGCCGTCACACCACGTTTGACGCGGGGCATGTGCGGTCTCCTTTACACGTAGGGCATCATGGCGCGGATGCGACGGACGTCGCTCGCATCCACGAGCGTCATGCCGCGCAGGTTGCGCTTGCGCTTGGTGGTCTTCTTGGTGAGGATGTGACGCAGGTTGGCATGCGTCCGCTTCACGGCGCCGCTGCCCAGCGCCTTGAAACGCTTGGCCGCACCGCTTTTGGTCTTCATCTTGGGCATTTTCGCTACTCCGCATTGGGGGAAACGGGGACCACCCGGCTTCCCTGACCACGCCCGCTCGCGCGGGGGGCCGATTCGTCAAAACAAGCCGCAGGCAGAAGTCAGGCCCCCTTGGGAGCCGCTTCCTTTTTCCCGGCCTTGTCCGGCTTGTGCTTTTTCAGGGGCGCCACCACCATCACCATCTGCCGCCCTTCCAGTTTCGGGTACTGCTCCACCTGGCCATATTCCGCCAGGTCGGCCTCGACCCTTTTCAGGAGCCTCAAACCCAGCTCCTGATGGGTCACTTCCCGTCCCCGGAAGCGCAGCGTGATTTTGGTCTTGTCGCCTTCCTGCAGGAAACGTATCAGGTTGCGCAGTTTGACCTGATAATCTCCCTCGTCCGTGCCCGGACGAAACTTCACTTCCTTGACCTGGATCTGCTTCTGCTTCAGCTTCGCCTCGTGCCGCCGCTTGCTTTCGCGGTACTTGTACTTGCCGTAGTCCATCAGCCGGCATACCGGCGGCTGGGCGGTCGGCGCGATTTCCACGAGGTCGATGTCGTTTTCCTCGGCGAGCGCCAGCGCCTGTTCGCGACTGACGATGCCCAACTGCTCGCCGTCCATTCCGATGAGGCGAATCTGTGGCGCGGTGATCTCCTCGTTGACACGCGCCTCTTTTTCCTGAGCGATAGCAGAAACCTCCAATCAAGTTAAAGCGAGGAGCCCGCCGACCCGGGGGTCAGCGGGCTCCTCGCAGAATCCGGCCGTCAAGCCTTGGCCGCGATCTCCCGGCGCACGCGCTCGATGAACGCCGGCACCGTCATCTGGCCCAGGTCCTCGCCCCTGCGGGTGCGTACGGCCACCTGGTTTGCCTGCACTTCCTTGTCACCGCAGATGACCTGGTAGGGCAGCTTTTGCAAACTATGTTCCCGAATTTTATAGCTTATTTTCTCGTTTCTCAAGTCCGTTTCGACGCGCAGCCCCGCGGCGCGCATTTCCGCGGCCACCCGCTCGACGTATTCCGTCTGGGCATCCGTGATGCTCATCACCACCACCTGCACCGGCGCCAGCCACACCGGCATGGCCCCGGCATGGTGCTCGATGAGGATGCCAATGAAGCGTTCCAGGGAGCCGAGGATGGCCCGGTGCAGCATCACCGGCACACGGCGGCTGTTGTCCTCGGCCACGTAGTGGGCCCCCAGCCGCTCCGGCAGGGCGAAATCCAGCTGGATGGTGCCGCACTGCCAGACCCGTCCCAGGCAGTCTTTGAGCGCGAACTCGATCTTCGGCCCGTAAAAGGCCCCCTCCCCCGGCTGCAACTCGTAGGACAGCCCCTTGGCCCTGAGGGCCGCCTCCAGGGCCGCCTCGGCCTTGTCCCAGGTCTCGTCCGATCCCACGCGCTTTTCCGGCCGGGTGGACAGCTTCACCAGCACCTCGTCGAAGCCAAAGTCGCGGTACACCTCGAGCAGCAGATCGATGAAGGCCGACACCTCGTCCTGGATCTGCTCCTCGGTACAGAAGATATGGGCATCGTCCTGCACGAAGCCGCGCACGCGCATGAGCCCGTGCAGCGCGCCGGAAGGTTCGTTGCGGTGGCAGGCCCCGAATTCCGCCAGCCGCAGGGGCAGGTCGCGGTAGCTCTTGATGCCCTGGTTGAAGATCTGGATATGCCCCGGGCAGTTCATGGGCTTCACCGCATAGTCCCGGTTTTCCGAGTGGGTGGTGAACATGTGGTCCCGGTAGTTTTCCCAGTGACCGGATTTCTCCCACAGCACGCGGTCCATCACCTGGGGCGTGCGCACCTCCTGATAGCCGTGGGCGCGCAACTGGGCGCGGATGTACTGCTCGATCTCCTGCCAGATGATCCAGCCCTTGGGGTGCCAGAACACCATCCCGGGCGCCTCATCCTGGAGATGGAACAGGTCGAGCTGCCTGCCCAGCTTGCGGTGGTCGCGCTTTTCCGCCTCCTCCAGCCGGTGCAGATAGGCATCGAGATCTTCCTTGCGCGCCCAGGCCGTGCCATACACCCGCTGCAGCATTTCATTGCGGGAATCGCCGCGCCAGTAGGCCCCCGCCAGCTTCATCAGCTTGAACACCTTGAGCTTGCCGGTGGAAGGCACGTGGGGTCCGCGGCACAAATCGGTGAAGTCGCCTTGGCGGTAGAGGGAAATCTCCTCCCCTTCCGGGATGGACTCGATGATCTGGGCCTTGTAGTGCTCCCCCAGATCCTTGAAATACTGGATGGCCTCGGAGCGGGGCATGACGATGCGGGAAACCGGCAGATCCTGCCGGGCGAGCTCCTGCATGCGCTTCTCGATGGCCGCCAGATCCTCCGGCGTGAAGGGACGCTTGTAGGAAAAGTCGTAGTAGAAGCCGTCCTCCACCACCGGGCCGATGGTGACCTGGGCCTCCGGGAACAGCTGCTTCACCGCCTGGGCCAGCAGATGGGCGGTGGAATGGCGGATCACCTCCAGCCCTTCCGGGTCCCGGTCGGTGACGATGGCCACCTCGGCATCGTCTTCGATGCGATAGGAGGTATCCACCAGCCGGCCGTTCACCCGGCCCGCCAGCGCCGCGCGGGCCAGCCCCGGCCCGATCGCGGCCGCCACCTCGGCCACGGTCACGGGGTGATCGAAACTGCGCTGGGAACCATCGGGCAGGCGAATCGTGGGCATGACGGCAACGGCGTTTCCGGCTATTCAAACAACAAGAGCCAGGCGGGGCCTGACTCTCGCGGGGTAACTGGTAGGCGCGATTGGACTCGAACCAACGACCCCCACCATGTCAAGGTGATGCTCTAACCAGCTGAGCTACGCGCCTGGGGAGGGCGGATTATAGCGGAGCCGCGGGCTTAAAACAAATCCCTGTATGAGTCCACCACCTTTGGTACTCGGGTTGGTGCTGGAGTTGGGGGGCGGGGCCGAAAGAAGGGCCCTCCCCCCACAGCCTACCGGCAACCCATTCAAATCCCTGCATCCAGCAGGTATTGTGCTTGGCTTGGATGGCGTTCTGGCGTCATCCGATACCGACCGCAAGTTTCAGAAACTGCGCGCACCAGTCGCCGGGGTGGAGGCCATGGACCGCACCGAACGTTTCTATCGTATCGACCAGCTTTTGCACGAACGGCACGTGGTGCCGCTCGACGTGTTCCTCAGCGAGCTTGAAATCTCCCGCGCCACGTTCAAACGGGATCTCGCATACCTGCGGGAGCGGTTCCAGGCGCCCATCGTCTGGGATCGTGAAGCAGGCGGCTACCGTTTCGGCGGATCGTCCCTGGGACCGAAATATGAGCTGCCCGGACTCTGGTTTTCGGCCAGCGAGCTTCATGCGCTGCTCGCTGCGCAGAAACTGCTGTCCGACATCGAGCCAGGCATATTGGCCGCCCACATCGCACCCCTGCAGCTGCGTCTGACGGCCCTGCTGGAGACAGCCGGCCACCCGGCAGCCGAAATCATGCGAAGGGTGCGGCTGCTCTCCATGGCCAAACGGTCAGTCGAGCCGCGCTGCTTCGCCGAAGTCGCCCGCTCTTTGATCGAGCGACGCCGTCTCGAAGTCGAAGCCTTCAGCCGCGCCCGCAACGAGGTCAACACCCGTGTGCTTTCGCCCCAGCGCCTGGTGCATTACCGCGACAACTGGTATCTGGATGCCTGGTGCCACTGGCGTCGCGCCCTGCGCACCTTTGCACTCGACACGATCCGGCGGGCGCGTCCCCTGCGGCAGCCGGCACGTGAAATCGCGGATGCCGTCCTCGATGCCCATCTGGCCTCCGCCTACGGGATCTTTGCCGGTCGACCCAAGGCCACGGCCGTGTTGCGCTTCACACCCGAGCGTGCCCGCTGGGTGCGGGATGAATGCTGGCACCGCGATCAGCAGGGTGAAACCTTGCCCGACGGCAGCTATCGGTTCAAAGTGCCCTATTCGGATGAGCGCGAGCTTCTCATGGACATCCTGCGCCACGGACGGCACGTGGTGGTGGAAGCCCCTCGATCGCTGCGACAGCGGGTGGCGCAGGAAGCGGCGGCGATGACGGGGCTTTATGTTCAACCATCCGGTTAAACCTCTTCGGTCGCAAACCCGCCAGCCGCCAGTGTTCGACCCTGGCAGGGGGAAGGACGTAACGCCCACCTATCTGTCAAGTCCCGGACGATCATATGGCCGCTTGTGAAACAGATGTGGATGCGTGCGATGCCATTCCTTCATGGCTTGC
>JBBFMG010000184.1:0-4528 GCA_037478575.1 Burkholderiales bacterium
CCCATAACTCGCGGGTAAACGGGTGAGTATTTTCCAGCGCCACCTCGCCCCGATTAGCCTGGCGAATATGAGCCACCACCGAACAGGATTTTATCGGGTAGTCCTGGACAAGTTTGGCGATGGGGGAATTAAAGCTGGGTTGTGGATCTTTAAATGTGCGACAGCCTTTACCTTCGTAAAAGGTAATGCCCCAGCCATCTTTATGTGGCCCGGTTCCACCACCACGCCCACCACGCGGCCTTCCACCAGGGCCCGCAACGCATTTTGGATGTCCTCCACGTTGAGGCCCAGCCGCCCGGCCGCCAGTCGGTCGATATCGATCTGCAGATACTGGACGCCCTCGTTCTTCACCGTATAGACATCCTGGCTGCCCGGCACCTGGCGCAGCACCTGCTCGATTCTGCGTGCCAGCCCGTCCAGGGTCGCGGCGTCCGGCCCGAACACCTTCACCGCCACGTCGCCGCGCACGCCGGTGAGCATCTCCGACACCCGCATCTCGATGGGTTGGGTGAAATTCACCGCTACGCCCGGGAAGTCCGCCATCACCCGGCGCAGCTCATCCGTCAGCCATTCCTTGTCCGGATTGCGCCACGTGTCCCGGGGCTTGAGCACCAGGAAGCTGTCGGTGTCATTGAGGCCCATGGGATCCAGCCCCAGCTCGTCGGAACCGGTGCGGGCCACGATGCCGCGCACCTCCGGCACGCGCGCGAGCACCACCCGCTGCACGGCGAGATCGAGGCTCGTGGATTCCTCCAGACTGATGGAAGGCAGCTTCACCAGCTGCATGATGAGATCGCCCTCGTCCATGGTGGGCATGAAGGTCTTGCCAATGCGCGTGTAGACGACCGCAGTGGCCGTGAGCAGCACCAGCGCCGTCACCACGACCGGCTTCTGGTGAGCCAGCGCCCAGCTGAGCAGGGGACGGTAGAGTGCCGAAAGTTTGCGCGGCAGCCAGGGGTCCGAATGACCCACGCGTGTGAGCAGAAACGAGGAGGCCACCGGAATCACAGTGAGGGCGAGCAGCAGCGAGGCGGACAGGGCGAACACGATGGCCAGCGCCACCGGAATGAACAGCTTGCCCTCCAGGCCCTGCAGGGTGAGCAATGGCAGAAAGACGATGACGATGATGGCAATGCCGGAGGCGACCGGCAGCGCCACCTCGCGCACGGCACGATAGACGAGATGCAAAAGGGGCACCGGGCTGCCCGGCGGGCGTTGGGCGAGATGGGTCACCACGTTTTCCACCACCACCACCGCCGCGTCCACCAGCATGCCGATGGCGATGGCCAGCCCGCCCAGACTCACATCCCGGCAAGCCGCATCAGGATGAACGTGGCCAGAGCCGCCAGGGGCAGGGTCAGCGCCACCACCAGCGCCGCGCGCAGATTGCCCAGGAACAGGAGCAGCAGGATGAGCACCAGCACGATGGCCTCTCCCAGAGCGCGCGCCACGGTGCCCACCGCCCGTTCCACGAGATGCCCGCGGTCGTAGAACACCTCGATGCGCACGCCCGGCGGCAGGGTTTTCTGGATTTCCGCCAGTTTTGCCCGCACGCCCTGCACCACCTGCTGCGCGTTGGCGCCGCGCAGGCCCAGCACCAGCCCTTCCGCCGCCTCGCCGCGTCCGTCGCGGGTGACCGCGCCATAACGGGTCAGGCTGCCCAGGCGCACCGTGGCCACGTCGCCCACCCGCACCACGTGGCCGTCACGCCGGGCCACGACGATGGCGGCGAGATCCTCCAGGGTCTTCACAGCGCCTTCGGCGCGCACCACCAGCACTTCCTCGCCGTCTTGCACGCGCCCCGCACCATCGTTGCGGTTGTTGTTGGCGAGCGCGGCTTCCAGCTCCGCCAGGCTCACGCCGCGCGCCGCCAGCCGCACGGGATCCACCGCCACCTCGAAGGCACGGGCGTAACCGCCCAGGGTGTTCACGTCCGCCACACCCGGAAGCGTGCGCAGCTGCGGCCGGATCACCCATTCCAGCAGGCTGCGCCGCGCCTCCAGGCTGAGGCCGCCGCCTTCCACCGTGAACATGAACATTTCCCCCAGCGGCGTGGTGATGGGCGCCAGCCCGCCACCCACACCCGGCGGCAGCGCGCCCAGGATGCCGTTGAGACGTTCCGCCACCTGCTGGCGTGCCCAGTAGATGTCGGTGCCATCCTCGAAATCGATGGTGATGTCCGCCAGGGCATATTTGGAAACCGAGCGCAGCACCCGCTGGCGGGGAATGCCCAGCATCTCCAGCTCAATAGGGGTGGTGATGCGCGCCTCCACCTCCTCCGGCGTCATGCCCGGCGCCTTCATCACCACCTTCACCTGGGTGGTGGAGACATCGGGAAAGGCGTCGATGGGCAGTTCCCGGAAGGCGATCACGCCCGCCCCCGCGAGCAGCAGGGTGAGCACCACCATGAGCAGGCGCTGGGTGAGGGCAAACTCGGTGAGACGGGCAAGCATGCCTCACTCCTCGCCCACACCGGTCACCATGGCCTTGAGCGCCACTACACCCTTCACCGCGACCCGCGCCTGTTCGGCCAGGGCACCACTGACCACCACCTGGCCAGCACCCTCCTCCAACACCGTGACCGGCGTCATGGCGAAACCCTCGCTGGTCTGCACGAACACATAGGGCCGTCCCTGATGGCGCACCACGGCCGCTGCCGGCAGCCGCCAGGCGCGCCCGGCGGCCGCGGTTTCCACGCGCGCCTCCACGAACTGGCCGGGACGCAGGGCGTCGAGTCCTGCCGTCATCTCCGCACGCACCGGCAGCGACTGGCTGGCCGTATCCACGCTCGCTCCCACGGCCACCACCCGTCCCCGGGCGCCGCCCACACTCACACCCGCACCCGGACGGATGGCCGCGGCATCGGCCAGGCCCGCCTGCAACTCGATCCAGAGGGGCGCCAGCCGCGCGACGCGGAACAGGGGCGTGTGGGCTTCCACCCGCTGGCCGGGATTGACCATCTGCTCCAGGACCACGCCGGTGACCGGCGTGGTGAGGGTGAGGGTGCCCGACAGCCCGCGCGCGGAGGTGAGCGCGGCGATGGCCGGCTCATTCATGCCATAGAGGCGCAACACCTGGCGCCGCTCGGCAGCCGCCGCCTGGGCCTGGGCATGAGCCGTACGCGCCGCGAGCAGGCGCCCTTCGGCGATGATGCCTTCGCGATGGAGGGCCTCCTCGCGAGCCAGGGTGGTCTCGGTCAAACGCAGCTGGCTTTTGGCCTGCAGGTATTCCCGCTGCGCCTCGAGCAGCATGGGGCTCGCCAGCACGGCGAGCGGTGCGCCCGCGCGCACCGTCTGCTGCGCCGCCACGCGCACTTCTTCCACCAGCCCGGCCAGGGGCGCGGCGACGACACGGATCTGGGACGGCGGGATGGTCACGCGGCCGGGCAGCACACGCACCGTGGCGGCCTCGGCGGGCGGCAGGGGCCGGGTGACGATGCCCAGGGACTGGATTTGGGCAGCGCTGAGCGGCACCGGGCGGGGCGCTTCTTTGGCCTGCACCGGCAGCGCGGCCGCGACGAGGACAAGCAGCAGGCAACGCGCAAACACGACGGACATGGGACCCCTTTTTACGACGGCGTGCGAAAGGCCGCCATTCTAGCCTCCGCGTGTGCTGGAAGGCTTACGCGGGGCTTAAGGGCGGGCGCTCACGGGCAGCAGGGCGGTGGAAAGACTTGGGGGTCTGCGGGGGGGCGGGACGGCAAACGCCGGGCCGAATCGTCAGATGAGGAGCCGGCGCAGGTTGTGCAGGTTGAGCCGGCGCAGGCCGTCCACCCAGACGCGGAAATCCATGCCGTGGCGCGCCCCCAGCTCGAGGGCACGCTGGCGCAGATCATCCCATTTGGGATGGTTCGGGCTTCTGGCAAAACACAGGGCGATCACGTTGCTGTGGCTGCCGGCCGGCAGAAGCAGCACCAGACCGTCGAAAACCTCGAACAGACGTTCCACCAGGGTGTTGAAATTGCCGTCGGAACTCCAGAGATTGATGACCAGGATACCGTCGTCGGCCAGCGCCGCCCGGCAGTCCCCGTAGAACCCGGCGGTGGTGAGGGCTTCCACCTGGCAGTGCTCATCGTAGCCATCCACCATCAGGATGTCCCATGGCCCGGGATGTTCCTGCACATACCGGGCACCATCCGCCACCACCACGCGGAAACGCCCATCGTCCGGGGGAACGTGGAAGAACTGGCGGGCCACGGCCACCACCTCCGGATTGATCTCCACCACCGTGATGTCCGCCTCCGGGAGGTGTTTCCACACCCACTTGGGCACCGAGCCGCCACCCAGCCCGATCATCAGGAAACGCTGCGGCGCGCGGTGGAACAGCAGGCAGGCCAGCATGGCCCGGGTGTAGGCGAGCTCCAGTTCGAAGGGCGCCTTAATGCGCATGGCCGACTGCACCGTGTCGTTGCCCAGGTGCAGCGTGCGCACGCCGTCCTTCTCGCTCACCTCCACCCGGTTGCCGGAACGCACCTGCCGGTGGATGCGCCATTTCGCCAGGAATCCCATGGCGCGCTTTATACCATCCC